>DASSIA010000207.1:0-3922 GCA_035692345.1 Arthrobacter sp.
GTCCGCAGCGCGATCTTGTTTTCGATCCGGCTCCGGCTCACGCCCGGCAATGACGCATCAACGATGAACCCGCGCACCGCGCCATGCCCGTCCGCAGCTGCGTCCTCGTCCCGGGCCCACACCAGCAGGTAGTCGCAGAACGTCCCGTTGCCGATCCAGCGTTTGGCGCCGTTCAGCACCCAACTGTCACCGCCGGCGTCGGGCTTTCCCGTTGCGCTGGAGATCCGGCGGGCCCGGGTTTCCATGCCGCCGGCGACGTCGGACCCGTGGCCGGGCTCCGTGAGCGCGAACGCACCGGTGATGCGCAGGGTCGAGGCGTCCGCAAGCAACCGCGCCTTTTGGTCGCCCGAACCAAACGCGTAGAGCGATTCAACAAAGAGGTCGTGGTGGACCAGGAAGAACGTGGCGATGGACGTGTCCACGCGCGTCATCTCGGCGATGACCAGGCCCGCGAAAAGGTTGCTGTAGCCGCGCTGCGCCGGCGTGCTCAGCTCCAGGGCAGCGAGCTTGGGCAGAATGTGCGCCGGAAACTCCGCCTTGTTCCACCAGTCCGACGCGTAGGGTGCGATCTCCGTGGCGAGGAACTCCCGCAGTTCGGCCAGCTTGGTCCGCTCGGAAGGGCTGAGCAGGGACTCGAAGTCGAAGAAGTCAGCGGTGGGCAGATCGTCCAGCCGTGGCACCTCCGGACCAGGGGCCGGGTTCATTTCGGTCCCATCCGGATGGCGCCGTCGAGCCGGATGGTTTCCCCGTTGAGCATGGCGTTCTCGACAATGTGCGCCACCAGCGAGGCGTATTCGGCCGGCCTGCCCAGGCGCGACGGGTGCGGGACCTGCTGCCCCAGCGAGTCCTGCGCGTCCTGCGGCAGGGTTGCCATCATGGGCGTCTCGAAGATGCCCGGGGCAATGGTCACCACCCGCACCAGCGAGCGCGCGAGCTCCCGGGCCAGCGGCAGCGTCATGGCGGCGACGGCACCCTTGGAAGCTGCGTACGCCGGCTGGCCGATCTGCCCGTCGAAGGCTGCCACGGAGGCGGTATTGATGATGACGCCGCGCTCCGGGCCGCCAACTCCAGTGCTGACCGGTTCCGTGGCAACCATGGCGGCGGCGGCCAGGCGGAGCACGTTGAACGTCCCGATGAGGTTGACCTGGACGACCCGGTTGAAGGTCTCCAGCGGGAGGATCCCGTCCCGCCCAAGGACCTTGCCGGGTGTGGCGATCCCGGCGCAGTTCACCACGATCCGCAGCGGCCCCAGCGCCACTGCGGCGTCGACGGCGGCCTGCACCTGGGCTTCGTTGGTGACGTCCGCGGGGACAAAGACCGCCCGTGCCCCGGAACCGCCGCCGGCGGCACTGATCCCGGCGGCACTGTGCGCGGCGGCATTCAGACTCGCGGCGTTCAGACTGGCGGCGTAGTCCGCACCGGCAGACGACGGCAGGTCGATCAGCACCACCGAGGCGCCGGCGTCGAACAGGCGTTTTGCGGTGGCGGCCCCCAAGCCTGAGGCCCCACCCGTAATCAGCGCGACAGTACCCAAGACGTCCATACATCCTCCTTGATGCGGTCCCGAAACCAGGAGCCCGGCGCGGAACGTTAGTTAGTGCATGTTAACTGAAATGCCGTTGATCCGCACCCGCTAGGCTGAAGGCATGACCATGCCCGAGGCCAAACCCATCGACTGGCAGGACCGGGCAAACGCGGCAGCCCGCTCCGTCACCTCGCTCTTCGGCCGCCGCCTGCTGTTCCTGCCGGGAACGCACCTGGCAGCGGTGCAATGGCCGTCGAGACGGCTGAAATACCTCTTCCAGCCCTGGCACTACTGGTGGCAGGCCCACTACGTGGACTGCCTGGTGGACGCCGGCTGCCGGGAGCTGGCAACGGGAGCAGCGTTCGAC
This sequence comes from Arthrobacter sp., assembly GCA_035692345.1. Classification (GTDB taxonomy): domain Bacteria; phylum Actinomycetota; class Actinomycetes; order Actinomycetales; family Micrococcaceae; genus Arthrobacter. Next base: position 1,893 of record DASSIA010000207.1, read on the forward strand.
GGCGGCGGGCGGCCGGGTGCGGGGCGCCTGGCTTCCCGGCTGGTCACCACCATCCGGCTGCGCAATGCGTTCACGTTCGTCAACAACTATTACGACGACATGGCCTGGCTGGCACTGGCCACGCACCGGCTGGAAAGCCTGGCCCAGGAGACCAACAGGGCCGGAAGCCGCCGCAACGCCAGGATGCGGCGGACCCTGACGCTGCAGTTCGATTCCGCCTCCACCGACGACCTGGGCGGCGGGACGTTCTGGAGTAAAAAACGGGACTTCAAGAACACGCCCGCCACAGCCCCGGTGGCGCTGTACTACGCCCGCACCGGCCAGCAGGCCAAGGCGCAGCGGCTGGTGGACTGGCTCAACGCCGTGCTCTTTGATGAGGCCGCGGGCCTTTACCTCGACGGAGCGCGGCTGAACGCGGCCGGCGGCGTTGTGGTGGAGGGCGCTGTCTACACCTACAACCAGGGCCCGGTGCTGGGAGCCCTGCTGGAGCTGGGCGGTGAGGCCAACCTGGCCCGGGCCGCGGCGCTGGTGGGCTCGGTTTCGCAGCGGCTCACCATCGGGGGACGGCCCGTCATCCGTGGTGAGGGCGGCGGGGACGGCGGACTCTTCACCGGCATCCTGGTGCGCTACCTGGCGCTGGCCGCCCGCGATGAACGGCTTCCGGCCGGCATCCGGGCCACCGCCCGCAACCTGGTGACCGGCACGGCCGAGGCGTTCTGGGCGGGCAGGACGGAAAAGGACAGCGGGACCCTCGTCTTCTCTCCCCAACCACACCTCCCGGCGGGCGGGGAGTATCCGGCGGGCGCCGCCGTCGAACTTTCCACCCAGCTGCAGGCCTGGATGGCCCTCGAGGCCGCCGCGGGCCTGGATCGGCGGCTCACCGCGGCAGTACCGGCCGTACCTTGACCGGGGCGAGCTGGGCGACCACCAGGGCGGCCGTGACGGCGCCGGCCGCCATGATCGCCGCCAGCACCACGATCTGGAAACGCCCTGCCTCCAAGGGCGAAATCCCACCGAAGATGGCCCCCACGAACGCTCCCGGGAGCGTAACCAGGCCCGTGGTCTTTGTCTGGTCCGTGGCCGGAATCAGGGCGGCATGGACCGAACGGCGGGCGAGATCCAGGGTTGCCTGGCGCGGCGAAGCACCCAGGGCCAGCCAGCCCTCCACCTCGTCCCAATGATCATGGACGGACTCGGCAAAGCGCCTGCCGGCCAGAACCGCCACGGTCATGGCGTTGCCGATCACAATCCCGCCGATGGCCAGGGCATAACGGGGCGTAAAGGCGATGGCTCCGGTGGCGAAGATGATGAGCAGCGTGGCCGCGATGCCCGCAGCCATCGAACCTCCCACCAGGGCGAGGTGCCGCCAGCTCCAGCCGACCCGCCGGGTGGCGCTCACCACGGCAACGGCGAACATCACCAGCAGCGCAACGGCAACCCAGCCCGGGCTGGTGATCACCCCGCTGAGAATAAAGCTGACGGCCGCCAGCTGCACCGCTCCGCGCAGAATGGCCAGCGCGGGAGAAAACCTGGACGGCACGCGGAATGCCAGCAGCACAGCCACCGCCAGCGCCATCAGGAGGCCGACGCCCGCCAGTGTCGGCACGAAATAGGCGGGCTCAGGCATGTTGCCAGCATAGCCAGCGGGCCGTTGCGTCATTGCGGAACCGCGCCACCACGTAACCAGGAGTTGCGACCAGCTGAATTAGGTCACGCAAAAGTTACGTAATTGATGTGATCCTGCTCACTTAAGTCGCCTGGGGCTTGGAGTCTTAGGTTTGGCTAACCTACAGTTTCTCGAGTGAGCCAACCCTAACTCCGGGCTCGCCAGGACCCGACGGTCCGCCAGACTTTTCGCAGAAAGCAGCCTCAATGAAGATCCGCAACAGCGCCCTGGCCGGTATCGCACTCGCCGCCACCGCCGCCCTCGGACTGACCGCCTGCGGCGGCAGCACCACTCCCGCAGCCACCACGTCCTCCGCCGCAGACGCGAAGATTTCCGGTGAAATCACCGTGTACAACGCCCAGCA
>DASSIA010000208.1:0-6567 GCA_035692345.1 Arthrobacter sp.
CTGTCCGGTAACCGCAACTTCGAAGGCCGGATCAACCCGGACGTGAAGATGAACTACCTGGCCTCCCCGCCGCTGGTCATCGCTTACGCCCTGGCCGGTTCCATGGACTTCGACTTTGACACCGATTCCCTGGGCAAGGACGAAGCCGGCAACGACGTCTTCCTGAAGGACATCTGGCCGAACCCGGTCGAGGTCCAGCAGGTTATGGACTCCTCGATCGACAAGGAGATGTTCGCCCGCGGTTACGAGGGCGTCTTCGACGGCGACGCACGCTGGAAGGCGCTCGACACCCCCGCCGGTGACACCTTCGCCTGGGATCCGAACTCCACGTACGTCCGGAAGCCCCCGTACTTCGAAGGCATGACGGCGCAGCCGGAACCGGTGAAGGACATCTCCGGGGCCCGCGTGCTGCTGAAGCTCGGCGATTCGGTCACCACCGACCACATCTCCCCGGCCGGTTCCTTCAAGTCGGACACCCCGGCCGGCCAGTACCTGCTGGCCAACGGTGTGGAGCGCAAGGACTTCAACTCCTACGGTTCACGCCGTGGCAACCACGAGGTCATGATCCGCGGCACGTTCGCGAACATCCGGATCAAGAACCAGCTGCTGGACGGCGTCGAGGGTGGCTTCACCCGCGACTTCACCCAGGCTGACGGCCCGCAGGCTTATGTCTACGACGCCGCCCAGAACTACCAGGGCGCCGGCACCCCGCTGGTGGTCCTGGCAGGCAAGGAATACGGTTCCGGATCCTCGCGTGACTGGGCAGCGAAGGGCACCGCCCTTCTGGGCGTCAAGGCCGTCGTCGCCGAGAGCTACGAGCGCATCCACCGCTCCAACCTGATCGGCATGGGCGTCCTGCCCCTGCAGTTCCCGGCCGGCGAATCGGCAGCGACCCTGGGCCTGACCGGCACGGAAACCTTCTCGGTTGAGGGCGTCACCGCCTTGAACGAAGGCACCACGCCCAAGACCCTCAAGGTCACGGCCACCGCCGAAGACGGCTCCGCGAAGTCCTTCGATGCAGTACTCCGCATCGATACTCCGGGCGAAGCCGACTACTACCGCAACGGCGGCATCCTGCAGTACGTGCTGCGCCAGATCTCCGCCAGCTAGGCGGTCTCTGAACCCACGCAGTACTCTTCCGAAGCCCCGGCCGGTCACCGACCCGCCGGGGCTTCGGCTTTGCAATTTCCGCGAGGCGTTAGAGTTAACAGGCACGTCTACCACCCGAAGGAGGGGTCATTGGGAATCTTGGACACCATCCGGAAACCGCAGGACCTGAACGAGCTGTCGCACAAGCAGCTCGAAGAGCTGGCCGCTGAGGTCAGGAGTTTCCTGATCACCAACGTCTCCCAGACGGGTGGACACCTCGGCCCCAACCTCGGCGTCGTGGAACTGACCCTTGCCGTGCACCGCATCTTTGATTCACCCCGCGACAGCATCGTGTTCGACACGGGCCACCAGTCCTATGTGCACAAGCTCCTCACAGGCCGCCAGGACTTCAGCACCCTGCGCCAGCAGGGCGGCATGTCGGGCTACCCGTCCCGCGCCGAGTCCGAGCATGACATCGTGGAAAGCTCCCACGCTTCCTCCTCCCTGTCCTGGGCGGACGGCATATCCCGCGCCCGGCAGCTCACCGGCGAAGCCGACCGGTACACCGTGGCCGTCGTCGGCGACGGGGCACTGACCGGCGGCATGGCCTGGGAAGCCATCAACAACATCGCCGCCGACAAACGCCGCCGCGTGGTCATTGTTGTAAATGACAACGGCCGTTCCTATGCCCCCACGGTGGGCGGCTTCGCGGACTACCTCGCCTCCCTGCGCCCCACCATCGACTCGTTCCGTGCTGCCCCTGCCTACGAAGGCACGCTGGACTGGTGGAAGAAAAAGCTCCAGAACGGCGGCCCGGTGGGTCAGTTCACCTACAAGAGCCTTCACGCCATGAAAAAGGGCATCAAGGACTGGTGGGCGCCGCAGGGCATGTTCGAAGACCTTGGCATGAAGTACATCGGCCCGGTTGACGGCCACAACCTGCAGGCCATGGAGCACGCCCTGTCCACCGCCAGGAACTACGCGGGCCCCGTGATTGTCCACGCCATGACCGAGAAAGGCCACGGCTACGCGCCGGCCCGGGCCCATGAAGCGGACCAGTTCCACGCCGTCGGCATCATCGATCCGGAAACGGGCGAACCGACAGGTGTTTCCGGGGCACAGTCCTGGACATCCGTTTTTGCTGACGAGATCGCGAAGATTGCCGATGAACGCCCCGACATTGTGGGTATCACCGGGGCCATGCTCATTCCCGTTGGCCTGCACAAGTTTGCAGCCAAGCACCCGGACCGCGTGATCGACGTCGGCATCGCCGAGCAGCATGCGCTCACGTCCGCCGCAGGAATGGCTTTCGGCGGGCTGCACCCCGTGGTGGCCGTGTATGCCACGTTCCTGAACCGTGCCTTTGACCAGCTCCTGATGGACGTGGCCTTGCACAAGGCCGGCGTCACCATCGTCCTGGACCGTGCCGGCGTCACCGGTCCCGACGGTGCCAGCCATCACGGCATGTGGGACATGGCCATGGTCCAGATCGTTCCCGGACTCCACCTTGCCGCGCCGCGTGACGCCACCCGGCTGCGGGAAGAGCTCCGCGAGGCCGTGGCCATCAATGACGCTCCCACCGTAGTGCGCTACTCCAAAGGCACCGTGGGCGCCGAGGTGGAGGCCATTGAACGGCTGGGCGACGGCGTTGACGTGCTGGCCCGCAGGCCCGCCGGCTCCACCGAAAACGACGTCCTGATCGTCAGTGTCGGTGCCATGTCCGAACTGGCCCTGGATGTGTCCAACCGACTGGGCGCGCAGGGCATCAGCACCACCGTGGTGGACCCGCGTTGGGTTCTGCCCGTGCGGCGCTCCATCATTGCGCTGGCGTCCCACCACCGCCTGGTCATCTGCATCGAGGACGGCGTCAGGGCCGGCGGGGTGGGATCGCGGATCCGGCAGGAAATGCGCGCGGCCGGCGTGGACACTGCACTGAACGAGGTGGGACTCCCGGCAGAGTTCCTGGACCACGGCACGCGCAGCGAGGTGCTGGAGCGCGTCGGGCTGACGGCCCAGCAGATTACGCACGACGTCGTCGCCCAGGTTTTGGGAACCAAGGTTCCCTTCGCCCGGCCCCTGCCAGGCCAGCAGCACCCCACCACCGGCAGTCTGCCCATCCTGTGAAGGAAGAAGACGCACTGAAGTATCCGGGCTCCGGGCAAACAGGTCCGGCGCTGCATATCAGCACCACCCGTGTTCCCGGGGGACTGCAGCCAGGCCAACTGGTGGTGGCCCGGAACCGGAAATGGAACGGAAACGCCCACTGGGTTGTCCCGGGGCGGTACCTCGGCGAAGACCGGCACGGCTGGTGGATCTTCCAGGGGACCCATGAATTCTGTTCACGCCCGGGCGCTGCCTTCTACACAGCGTCTGACGCCGTACTGCTCGTGCCGCGCTCCGGAGACTGGGTTGCCACGTTCTACGACGACGCCCACCCCAACGGGGTCAGGGTCTATGTCGACCTCGCTGTCGCCCACGAGTGGACGGAGATCCGGCCTGCGGTCACCGAGTTCCACGTTATCGACATGGACCTGGACGTGATCCGCATGGCCGGCCGGGGTGTCTTCATCGATGACCAGGACGAATTCGCCGAGCACCGCATCGCCATGAACTACCCGGACCGGCTGGTGGATGATATCCAGGCCGCCGCGGATGAGCTTTACCACGCCGTCAAGGCACAGCAGGCACCGTTCGACGGAACAGACGTCGAGTGGTTCACGAAGGGACGGTCATGAGCGGAATTATCAGGGTCTACAAACGGGACGACGAGGGCGTACTGCACTTCCGCGAGGGCTGGTTCGACGACGACTACAGCCAGTTTGTGATGAACTACGGCGTGGTGGGCCACCAGAGCAAAACCGAAGAGACCGATGTGGCTGACGCCGCTGCGGCGGAGAACCTGATGGATGCCTTTGCCGTGCAGTGCGCCGAGGACGGTTTCGCTGAAATCCCCGACGAGGACCAGTTCTGGGTGGTGGCGCAGTTCGCCCTCAAGACCAAGGAGGGCACGGACCGTGACCGCTACCTTGAGGAAAAAGCAAAAGACGCCCTCATCAGCCACCTGGCCTGGCGTGGCCTGGGAACTGTGGAACGTTCGGAGTTCAGCGACTACAAGCTGAACATTTTCTGCCTCTGCCCCGAAGTGAACAAAGCCGTCAGCGCCATCAAAATCTGCAGCCGCGGAGAAGACCTGGACTTCACCAAGCTGAGCATCGGCGCCGCCCCCTACGGCGACCCGGACAATTTCAAGCTCAAGCACTCCGCAAAGCCTGCCAACACCTTCAGCCTCTAGAGGAGAAATCCATGCCTGACTACCGACGCCTGGGAAACTCCGGGCTGACCGTCTCCGTCGTGGGGCTCGGCTGCAACAACCTGGGCCGCGCCAACACGGTGACCGAGTCGCAGGCGGGGACTGACGCCGTCGTCCATGCTGCCCTCGACGCCGGCGTGACGCTCTTCGACGTCGCCGACAACTACGGGCGCGAGCCCGGCCTCAGCGAAACGATGCTGGGCAAAGCCCTGGCCGGCAAGCGCGATGATGCCGTGGTAGCCACCAAGTTCGGGATGGATGTCCGGGGTGCCAACGGCAACGACTTTGGCGCAAGGGGGTCCCGGCGCTACATTGTCCGCGCGGTGGAGGCCTCGCTGCGGCGGCTGGGCACGGACTGGATCGACCTCTACCAGTTCCACACTCCCGACCCCCTGACTCCCATCGAGGAGACGCTCGGCGCCCTCGATGACCTGGTCACCAGCGGAAAGGTCCGCTACATCGGCCACTCGAACCGTGCAGGCTGGCAGATTGCCGAGGCGGAATTTGTGGCCAGGGCCGCAGGCGTGACGCGTTTCATCTCCACGCAGAACCACTACAACCTCCTGGACCGTCGGGCCGAACTTGAGGTCACTCCCGCGGCGGAAGCCTATGGACTGGGTGTCCTGCCGTATTTCCCGCTGGCGAATGGACTGCTGACGGGCAAGTATTCGGCGGGCTCCGCTCCGGCCGGATCGAGGCTGAGCCATACGCGGACCAACATGGTGCACGACGCCGACTGGGACCAACTCCAGCGGTTCAGCGCCTTCGCCGCGGAACGGAACCTCACGGAGATCCAGGTGGCCTTCTCCTGGCTCGCGGCCCAGCCTGCCGTCAGCAGCGTGATCGCGGGCGCCACCAGGCCGGAGCAGATCCGCGAAAATGCGGCCGCCGTTGCGTGGGTGCCGTCGCCGGCGGAGCTCGCGGAACTGGATGCCGTCTTCCCGAAGGTCCCCAAAGTGGCGCTCTTTTAGGGAACACCACCGATGACCAGGCTGCTGCTCGACGTGGATACAGGGATCGACGATGCCCTGGCGCTGGTCTACCTGGCGTCCCTGCCGGCGGTGGAGTTCGTGGCTGTGACGGCATCCCCGGGAAACGTGGATGCCCAACAGGTGGCGATCAACACCCTCGCCCTCCTGGAGCTGTGCGGGCGGCGCAACGTGGAGGTCGCCGTCGGCGCACTGGCTCCGCTGCGGATCCCGTTGGTGACAACGCCGGAAACGCATGGGCCGCAAGGGCTGGGGCACGCTGTCCTGCCGGCGCCGTCGGGCACCGTGTCGGCGCGGCACGCCGCCGACGTCTGGGTGGAGGCCGCCCGCGCCCGTCCGGGGGAGCTCACGGCCCTGATCACGGCGCCGCTGACCAATTTCGCCCTGGCCATCCGGCGTGAACCGCGGCTGCCCGAACTCCTGGGCAAGGTGGTGATCATGGGTGGCAGCTTCTACCACCAGGGCAACACCACGCCCACGGCAGAGTGGAATACCCATGTTGATCCGCACGCAGCCAAGGAAGTCTATGCCGCCTACCGCGGCCTGCCGGTGGACCGGCTGCCCATTGTCTGCTCCCTGGACACTACAGAGCGGATCGAGATGCGCCCGGAGCATGTGCAGCGCCTGGCCGCCGCCGCAGGCTGCGCAGTGGAGGAACTCGTGCTGCCGGAGCAGGCCGAAGGGCTCAGGAGCACTTCGGACAACACGCTGGTGCGGCACCTGTCCGATGCCTTGCGCTTCTATTTTGAATTCCACCGGCATTATGGCCAGGGCTACCTGGCGCATGTCCACGACTTTTTCGCCGCCGGCGTGGCAGCCGGCACCCTGGAATACAGCACCCGGCCGGCCACGGTGGACGTGGAAGTTGATTCGGCCATGCTGATAGGGACCACCGTGGCGGACTACCGGAATCTGTGGGGACACCCGCACAACGCCCGGATCGTCTCGGACAACCATCCTGAGGCGGCCTTTGATGAACTGGTCGCGTCCGTGGGAGCGCTCGCCCGTCGGCTCGCAGCGCGACGTGTGGGGGCGTCAGGCAACAGCTAAACTGGTGTGCGTCCGGGGAGCGGCAACGCTGGCCCGTCTGCTGCCGAGGTGACATAGGCAGTGTCATACACAGCCGGCCAAACGTCCGGGCTGCGGAGACTGAACCGTCGAAGGAAGCAACATGTCATC
>DASSIA010000209.1:0-30167 GCA_035692345.1 Arthrobacter sp.
TCGCCACTAATCCCCGGTGCAAGCACCGGATCATCGTTCGACTTGCATGTGTTAAGCACGCCGCCAGCGTTCATCCTGAGCCAGGATCAAACTCTCCGTTGAAGTAAAACAGACACACCATGCGCCCCCGGGAAAACGGGACGCGCCAGCTGCACAAAATTTGAAACCAGCTGTAAAAACCAGACCACACCACGGGGTGGCATAATCCAGTCAATTCAACCAATCCATATAAATAAATTGGTATCAACAAACTTGGCACACTATTGAGTTCTCAAACAACAGACACACCCGGCACCACCACAACATCTCAGCCGTGGATCGCTCCGGAGCAACTTTTCAAACTTACCGGCTGGTCTCCAGCTTGTCAAACCGGCATCCGCGACTCCGTTAGCCTATGGCTTTCGTGTCGGTTTTTTCGGTCTGACTCCGTGGAGCAGCGCGGAAATAAACTCTACCACCACTTTGCCGGGAAGGCCAACCAAGGCCCGAGTGGCCTCCCCGCCCCCAGCCCGGGGGCAGCAAAAAGCCCGGAATCTCAAGGGATTCCGGGCATTTCACTGGGCGGTCAGGAGCGCGGGTTCACTCCATGTGGTCAGCTGGCTGCCAGCGGAACGGGCTTGAAGTACGCCGCTCCCAGCGGCGGCAACGTTACGCTCAACGATGCCGGCTGGCCATCGAGCCCCTCGTCGGCAGCAGTCAGCTCACCGCTGTTGAGGACACCGGATCCGCCATAAGCCGCCGCGTCGGTGTTGAGCACTTCAGTCCAGGCCCCGGCAGCGGGAACGCCAAGCGCGTAACCCACATGCGGACCGCCGGAGAAGTTGATGGCGCAGACCAGGGGATTGCCCTCCTTGTCCCAACGGACAAACGTCAGGACGTTACGGTCGGCGTCCCCACCATTGATCCACTGGAATCCGCCAGGCTCGTTATCTCTCGCGTAGAGGGCCGGCGTCGAGCTGTAGAGCTCGTTGAGGTCCTTGGTGAGGAGTTGCATTCCACGGTGCGCCGGAATCTCGGCCAGGTACCAGTCCAGACCGTGCTGCTCGGACCATTCGGCCTCCTGGCCGAATTCGGTACCCATGAAAATGAGCTGCTTGCCGGGATGCGCCCACTGGTACGCAAGGAAGGCACGCAGGTTGGCCAACTGCTGCCAGCGGTCCCCCGGCATCTTCCGGAGCATGGAGCCCTTGCCGTGCACTACTTCGTCGTGGCTGATGGGGAGCAGGAAGTTCTCGGTGAACGCATAGACCATGGAGAACGTCAGCGTGCCGTGGTGCCACTTCCGGTTGACCGGGTCCTCGGAGGCGTACTTGAGTGAGTCGTGCATCCAGCCCATGTTCCACTTGAGCCCGAAACCCAGGCCGCCGTGGCTTGTGGGGGCCGTGACGCCGGGGAAGGCCGTGGACTCCTCGGCGATCATCACCGCCCCGGGGTGGGTCTTGTAGACAGTGGCATTGACTTCCTGGAGGAACGAAATGGCTTCCAGGTTCTCGCGCCCGCCAAAGCGGTTGGGCGACCACTGCCCCTCTTCACGCGAGTAGTCCAGGTACAGCATCGAGGCCACCGCATCAACCCGGAGTCCGTCGATGTGGAACTCGTCGAGCCAGTACAGCGCGTTGGCCACCAGGAAGTTGCGCACTTCGGTGCGGCCAAAGTCGAAGATCAGCGTTCCCCAGTCCGGGTGCTCGCCCAGGTTCGGGTCGGCGTGCTCGTACAGGGGTTCGCCGTCGAACTGGGCCAGCGCCCAGGCGTCCTTGGGGAAGTGCGCCGGCACCCAGTCCAGCAGCACGCCGATCCCGGCCTGGTGCAGGGAATCCACCAGGAACCGGAATTCGTCCGGGTGGCCAAAGCGCGACGTCGGCGCAAAGTAGGACGTCACCTGGTAGCCCCATGAGCCGCCGAAGGGATGCTCGGCTACCGGCATGAACTCAACGTGGGTGAACCCCAGCCACTTGACGTAGTCCACCAGCTCCTTGGCCAGCTCGCGGTAGCCCAGCCCCAGTCGCCAGGACCCCAGGTGTACTTCGTACACGCTCATCGGCGAATTGTGCGGGTCCCGCTGGGCGCGGGCCTCCATCCATTCAGCGTCCTTGAACGCGTAGGACGGTTCCACCACCCTGGACGCGGTCAGCGGCGGGACCTCGGTGCCAAACGCCAGGGGATCGGCCTTTTCGACCCAATAACCGCTCTTGGTCTTGATTTCGAATTTGTAGCACGCCCCTGCTAAAACCCCGGGTACAAAGACTTCCCAAACGCCGGAAGATCCCAGCGAACGGAGCGAATTTTCGCGGCCGTCCCAGGCATTGAAGTCGCCTTTGACGCGCACCGCCTGCGCGTTCGGAGCCCAGACGGCAAAGGAAACGCCGTCAACATCGCCCAGGGGTGACTTGTAGTGCTGGACATGCGCGCCAAGCACTTCCCACAGCTTCTCGTGCCGGCCCTCGCCGATCAGGTGCAGGTCCACTTCACCCACCGTGGGCAGATAGCGGTAGGGCTCGTCCACGGTCAGCGGTTGGGCACCGGGGTAGGTGACTTCCAGCCGGTAGTCGGGCACGTGGCCGTGTTGGAGCGGCTCCAGCACAGCCACCCACACGCCGTTGGCCTCGTGGGTCATGGGCACCGCACCAACGGCAGTCACCACGCTCACGGACTCCGCGAGATGCTTGACCGTCCGGATGGTCACATGGCCGTGGTCGTCCAGATGGGCACCGAGCACCGAATGCGGAGCATGGTGCTCGCCGTTTGCCACCCGGGCCAACGTTTCCGCGTCCACGTGAAGCGGCACACCGGGCCGGTCTGTACGTGCTGAGCCTGTCATTTTGATACCTTCCGATGCTGCCCGGGCCTGATCGCCGGAGCCTATAACGTTGAGGACCCGCCTGGAGGCATTCGTTGGAATGGCCAGCCAGTCAGGTCTGTTCCGCAATTCATAAACGACTTCGTAAAGGGCCTTGTCCAGCCACAATGCCACAAAGAGTGGTGAACGCCGGTCGATGGTGCCCGGTGTGACGGCGGCATAGCCGGCGAGGAACGCATCCGCGCAATCATCGACCCAGGACGCCGGAACGCGGGCACCCTGGTATTCCCGTTCAGCCGCACCGGCCGCATAGTCGAAGGAGCGCAGCATGCCCACCACGTCCCGGAGCGGCACATCGGGGACATTGCGTTCAGCGATGGGCCGCAGTGGCTCACCCTCAAAATCCAGGATCACCCACCGGCCAGGATCCGCGCCGTGGCCGGGGACCTGCAGGATCTGCCCGAGGTGGAGATCGCCGTGGATCCGCTGCAGCGGCCCGGCCGGCACGCCGTCAAGTTCGCCAAGCAGCGCCTGGAGCGCGTCGTCGTAAGGCCCGACGGCGGTGCCGGCTTCCGCCCATGCCTGCCGGACCCGCTGGGCTACTCCGGGGGCAATGAGCTGGCCCGGGGCCGGCTCGACCGAGGTTCCGAGGGCATCCGCCAGCCTGCGGTGGACCGTGGCCGTGGCAGCACCCAGGGCATGCGCTTCGGCAGTGAAGTCTGTGCCCGTGCGGGCGGCATCCACCGCCAGGCGCCAGGCATCACGGCCGCCGGCGAGGAATTCGTGGGCTACCGCGAGTTCGCCTTGCACCGGAGCCTGTGCAGGGAGCCCCGACGCCGGCGCCTGCCATTCCCCGCGGACCCACCCCAGGGTGGCAGGAACCTCAGAGGTACCCTGGGCCGTCAGCGCAACCCCCACCTCGACTTCGGGGTTGACCCCTGCGGAAAGGACACGGAAGAACTTTACGATCGCCGCGGACTCGCCGTCGTCAACAATGACCGAACTGTTGGACTGCTCGCCGGACAGGACTTTGACCACGCCGTGGGCCGTAGGGAGCCGGTACTCCGAGCCCGTGCGGTGGCCCGTCGCTGAGCCAGTGCGCGAACCTGATTCTGACCGGATCAACTCCAGCCACGACGCCACAAAGGAAGGATCGTGCACGGCGTCGTAGATCCAGGCCATCCCGGCGTCAGGAGCCTGGCCCACCAGTGCCCGCTCGGCTCCGGCGAGCGGGCTGTCCCGGTAAGTCAGCGGGACCTGGACCACGTCGGTCCGGAATCCGCCGTCGGCCGTCCGGGAGGAAACAGCCAGCAGGAAGATCTCCAGCCGCGCCTTCCCGGCGGCATCCTCGAGGCTCAGGCTGCCTGCCTGTTCCAGCGAGAATTCTGCAGTTTTCACGGGGAACCAGCGCTGGCGTGGCAGCCATTCCCTAAGGACGGCGCTCAGTGTGGCGGTGAGGGTGGGCTGGGCCATATCAGTTCTCGATGGACAGGATGGGCAGCGCTTGCGTGTACGGGGAAGCAGGATTGGACGTCGCCGAGCGGACCCGCAGCCAGAAGAAGTCGTGGCTTCCCAGCGTCAGGGTGAGGGAGCCGTCATCGTCGATTCCGGGGAAAGGCTGGCCGCCGAACACGTCACGCAGTCCGCGGCCGGCAAACTGTGGAATCCGCAGTTTTGCAGCGACCGGGTGCTGCGAAAGATTGAAGGCGCACAGAATCGATTCGCCGGGCACTCCTGCAGAGTTCTCATCCGGCAGTTCCCGAAGGTAGGCCACCACGGCGTCGTGATCGGCTTCGACATGTTTGAATGCACCCAACCCGAAGGCAGGGTGGTTCTTGCGGACGCTGAGGATCTGCCGGGTCCAGCGCAGCAGGGACCCCGAGTGGGCGGCCTCGGCTTCCACGTTGGCCATGCTGTAGTTGTACACGAGTGACTGGATGACCGGCAGGTAGAGCTTGCCGGGATCGGCGTTGGAGAATCCGGCGTTGCGGTCCGGATTCCACTGCATGGGGGTGCGAACGGCATCGCGGTCTTCAAGCCAGATGTTGTCCCCCATGCCGATCTCGTCCCCGTAATACAGGAACGGGCTGCCCGGCAAAGACAGCAGCAGGGCATTGATCAGTTCGATCTCCGCCCGGGAATTATCCAGCAACGGCGCAAGGCGGCGCCGGATTCCGATATTGGCCCGCATCCGGGGGTCCGGTGCATACCAGCCCAGCATCGCCGCACGCTCGTCGGGCGTGACCATCTCCAGCGTCAGTTCATCGTGGTTGCGCAGGAATGTCCCCCACTGTGCCCCTTCGGGGATCTCGGGGGTGTCATGCATGGTCTCGATGATCGGAGCGGCCTTCTGGTCGCGCAGGGCGTAATAGAGGCGCGGCATGATGGGGAAATGGAAGGCCATGTGGCATTCGGGCTCTTCTGCTGTCCCAAAGTATTCCACCACCTCGTTGGGCGGCTGGTTGGCCTCGGCGATGATAACGCGGCCCGGGTAGCCTTCATCCACCATGGCCCGCAGTTTGCGCAGGAAGTCATGGGTGGCCGGCAGGTTTTCGCAGTTGGTCCCTTCCTCCTCGAAGAGGTAGGGGATTGCGTCCGCACGGAAACCATCTATGCCCTGGTCCAGCCAGAACCGGACCACATCAAAGAGAGCTTCGATGACCTTGGGGTTTTCAAAGTTCAGGTCGGGCTGGTGGCTGAAGAAGCGGTGCCAGAAGAACTGCCGGCGGATGGGGTCGAAGGTCCAGTTGGACTCCTCCGTGTCCACGAAAATGATGCGGGCGTCCTGGTACTTCTCGTCCGTGTCGCTCCACACGTAGAAGTCACCGAAGGGACCGTCCGGGTCCTTGCGTGATTCCTGGAACCAGGGGTGCTGGTCCGAGGTGTGGTTCAGCGGCAGGTCGATGATGACCCGGACACCGCGTGCATGCGCCTCGGCCACAAGCCGCTTGAAGTCGCTGATGGTGCCGAACTCGTCCAGGACGGAGTTGTAGTCCGCGATGTCGTAACCGCCGTCCCGCAGCGGGGACTGGAAGAACGGCGGGAGCCACAGGCAGTCCACGCCGAGCCACTGCAGGTAGTCGAGCCTGTCGATGAGGCCGGAGAAGTCACCGGACCCGTCGCCGTTGGCATCCGCGAAGGCCCGCACCAGCACTTCATAGAACACGGCCTTCCGGTACCACAGCGGATCGTGGGGCAGGCCCGGAGCGTTCAGCTCAAAGGTGCTCTTGGGGGTGAAATGCTGGCTGGAACTCTGCGGATTGAAGCTCACTGATGCAATCTCCTCACGCTCAGGATGTGTGCGGGTTCGACGTGCGCGTCCAGGCGGACGTAGTTGTATTCCCCCCATTCCCAGGATTCACCGGAGATGAGGTCATCCACCCGGAACCCGCCGTTGGGCGACAGGTCCTCAGGGTCAAGTTCCAGGGCAGCCAGGTCCAGCGAAACCGTACTCTCCCTGGTGCCATGCGGATCAACGTTGACCACCACAATAATGGTGTCCTTGGTGCCGTCCGGCAGGGTCTTGTGCTTGGAGTAAACCACAGTGGCTTCGTCCGTGCTGTGGTGGACCGTGAGGTTCTGCAGGTCCTGCAGCGCCGGGTGGGCGTGCCTGATCGCGTTCAGCCTGGTCAGGTACGGCGCCAACGTCCGGCCCGATTTCGCGGCAGCGTCCCAGTCGCGGGCTTTGTACTCGAACTTTTCATTGTCGATGTACTCTTCCGCGCCGGGGCGGGCAACATGCTCATAGAGTTCGTAGCCGGCGTAAACGCCCCACAGCGGGCTGGCCGTGGAGGCCAACGCTGCCCGGATCTTGAAAGCCGCCGGACCGCCGAACTGAAGGTATTCGGTGAGGATGTCCGGGGTGTTGACAAAGAAGTTGGGCCGGAAGTACGCCGGGGACTCGTGGCTGACTTCCGTGAAATAGGTTTCCAGTTCCTTTTTGGTGTTCCGCCAGGTGAAGTAGGTGTAGGACTGCTGGAACCCGGCCCGGCCGAGGGCGTGCATCATGGCGGGGCGGGTGAACGCCTCGGCGAGGAACACCACGCCCGGGGTCTTTTTGCTGACCTGGCCAATAAGCCACTCCCAGAACCACACCGGTTTGGTGTGCGGATTATCCACCCGGAAGATCTTCACACCGTGGCTGACCCATAGGAGCACCACCCGCAGGATTTCCTTGGCAAGCCCTTCAGGATCATTGTCGAAATTGAGCGGGAAAATATCCTGGTATTTCTTTGGCGGGTTTTCCGCGTAAGCGATGCTGCCGTCAACCCGCGTGGTGAACCATTCCGGGTTTGACTGCACCCAGGGGTGGTCCGGCGCGGCCTGCAATGCGAGGTCCAGGGCAACTTCCAGTCCCAGTTCGTTGGCCCGTGCCACAAAGGCATCGAAGTCCTCGAACGTGCCCAGGTCCGGGTGGATGGCGTCGTGGCCACCCTCTTTGGAACCGATGGCCCAGGGCGAGCCGGGATCGTGCGGGCCGGCAATCAGGGTGTTGTTGGGCCCCTTGCGGTGCTGGACGCCGATGGGGTGGATCGGCGGCATGTAGATCACGTCAAAGCCCATTTCCGCCACCGCGTCCAGCCGCTTCGCTGCGGTCCGGAACGTGCCGGACGTCCATTGCCCCGTGACGGTGTCCCTGATGGCACCTTCGGACCGGGGGAAGAATTCGTACCAGGCACCGCGGCCTGCGAGGTCGCGTTCAACCAGCAGCGGGTACTGCCCGGAAACGGTGATCAGTTCGCGGATCGGCTGGCGGTCCACGACGGCGGCGACGTCCGCGCCGAAGCCGGCGGCCAGCCGTTCCTCATCCGAAAGCGACGTGTTGGCCAGTATGGACGCGGCGATCCGCAGTGTGCGGCGATCCGCCGCAGTGCGGAAGGACTCTTCAGCGGCCTCGGACAGCAGCGCCGATCCTTCCGCGAGCATCAGCTCCACGTCGATGCCTGCGGCAACCTTGACTTCGGCGTTATGGTGCCACGTTCCGTAGCGGTCGTGCCAGGCCTCGATGAGGAAGGTCCAGTTTCCAACGGCCGACGGCGTGAGGATGCCCTCCCAGCGGTCAGTCCCAAGGCCGCGTTCCCCCCTGGGCGGGGCCAGCCTGATGCGCTGGCGCTCCTTCCCCCGGGAGTCCAGGAGGACCGCGCTGACACCCAGCTGGTCATGTCCCTCCCGGAAAGCCGTGGCGCCCACCACAATTCCCTCACCAGGCAAGGCCTTGGCAGGATATTTTCCGTCCTCCACCACCGGCTGCACGGCGGTGATGGGAAAACGGCCAAACCGTAGCCCGTCGGTGATTTTGCCCTTCGGCTTTTTCTTTGAGGCGGCACTGGTTACTGAGTTAGTCGTCACAGCCTCGACGTTAGCGAGAAACCGTCCGGATTGCTAAGCCTGCGCGGCTTTTTGTCACCCTGATTCGTCTTATCCGCCACGCCAACTGTCATTTACCTAAAAGAAAGCCAATCCTGTTCCAGACGTTGATGTTGTCGGTTAGTGTGGCGCAGGTGAAGGCAATCCGCAGATTTACCGTCAGAACAGTCCTCCCGGAACCCATTAGGCCGCTGGCCCGGTTGGCCACCAACCTGCGATGGTCCTGGCACCGGCCCACCCGCGAACTTTTCGCGGGCCTGAACCCCCGGATCTGGGAGGAATGCGGGCAGGATCCCATCAGCTTCCTGGGCCGGGTCAGCCGCGAAGAGTTCCAGCGCCTCGCCGCGGACCACGACGTGGTGGATCAGGTCCGGGCCGCCGCCGAGGACCTTGACCGGTACCTGGAAGAGCCCCGCTGGTACCAGGGCCTGGGCGAGGATGCCCCAGCCGCCATCGCGTACTTTTCCCCCGAATTTGGCATCACCGAAGTCCTGCCGCAGTACTCCGGCGGCCTGGGCATCCTGGCCGGCGACCACCTCAAGGCCGCCTCGGACCTCGGCGTGCCGCTGATCGGCGTTGGCCTGCTGTACCAGGCCGGCTATTTCAAGCAGTCACTCTCCCGCGACGCCTGGCAGTTGGAAACCTATCCGGTCCTTGACCCTGACGGCCTCCCCCTGACCCTCCTCCGCGAGCCGTCCGCCGACGGCAACGGCCGGCCCCTGCAGATCTCGCTCCCGCTGCCCAACGGGCGCCGGCTGCTGGCACACATCTGGCGCGCCGACGTCGGACGCGTTCCCCTGCTGCTGCTGGACTCCAACGTTCCCGGCAACGACGACGCCGCCCGCAGCATCACCGACCGCCTCTACGGCGGCGGCGGAGACCACCGGCTCCAGCAGGAGCTCCTGCTGGGAATGGGCGGAGTCAAGGCCCTGCGGGCGTACCAGGAGCTGACCGGAACCGCGGCGCCCGAGGTGTTCCACACGAACGAGGGACACGCCGGGTTCCTCGGGGTTGAACGCATCCAGGAACTGATGGCCGGCGACGCCGCCCTCAGCTTCGACGAAGCCCTCGCGGCCGGCCGGGCGTCCACGGTCTTCACCACCCACACTCCCGTTCCGGCCGGAATCGACCGTTTCGAGATTGCCCAGATCCACCACTTCTTCCAGGCGGGGCTCGCGCCTGCGGTCCCGGTGGACCGGATCCTGGAACTGGGCCGGGAAAACTACGCCGACGGCAACCCCTCGGTCTTTAACATGGCGGTGATGGGCCTTCGGCTGGCACAACGGGCCAATGGCGTCGCGAAGCTGCACGGCGAGGTTTCACGCGGGATGTTTTCGGCACTGTGGCCGGGGTTCGACCACTCGGAAGTGCCCATCACGTCCGTCACCAACGGCGTGCACGTGCCCACCTGGGTTGACGGGCGCATCTCACGGCTCGCGCGGGAACAGTTCGGCACCGAGGCTGAAGCCATGGGCCGCTGGGACCTCGCCTACAACGTCAGCGACGCGGACGTCTGGGCACTGCGCCGGGAAATGCGCGCAGCGCTGGTGGAGGACGTGCGCCGCCGCCTCCGTGCCGCCTGGAAGAAGCGCGGCGCGGCCGACGCCGAACTCGGCTGGACGGACAGTGTGCTGGACCCCGATGTGCTGACCATCGGCTTCGCCCGGCGCGTGCCCACCTACAAGCGCCTCACGCTGATGCTTCGCGAGCCGGACCGCCTCAAGGCCCTGCTGCTGCACCCGGAGCACCCCATCCAGCTGGTGATCGCCGGAAAGTCCCACCCGGCTGATGACGCCGGGAAGAAGATGATCCAGGACCTGGTCCGCTTCACCGACGACCCCGAGGTCCGCCACCGCATCGCTTTCCTGCCGAACTATGACATCGCGATGGCCAGGACGCTCTTCCCGGGCTGCGACGTGTGGCTCAACAACCCGCTCCGTCCCCTGGAGGCCTGCGGCACCTCGGGCATGAAGGCCGCCATCAACGGTTCGCTGAACCTTTCGGTGATGGACGGCTGGTGGGACGAAATGTACGACGGCGAAAACGGCTGGGCGATCCCCACCGCCAACAACGACGCGTCCCCCGAAGAACGTGACGACATCGAGGCAGCGGCGTTGTACGAACTCCTGGAGACCCAGGTGGCGCCGCGCTTCTACGGCAGCACGGTGTCCGAGGGTGCAGGTGCGGCCGGTCCGTCCACCACGGGTACGGAGAAAGTCCCCACGCACTGGGTGTCCATGATCAAGCACACGCTGTCCCACCTGGGCCCGGCCGTTTCCGCGGAGCGTATGCTGCACGACTACGTCAACATGCTCTACCGTCCCGCGGCCGAGGCCGGACGGAGAGCCGTTGCCGACTCCTACGCCCAGGCCCGGGTCCTGGCGGCCTGGACAGCAAAGGTGCGTTCCGCATGGCCGCTGCTGCACGTGGAACATGTGGACTCCGTGGGAGTTTCCGAGGACCCCCAGATCGGTGACACCCTGCAGGTGAACGCCTATGTCGCACTGCACACGCTGTCACCGGACGACGTGTCAGTCGAAGTGGCCTACGGCCGGGCCGAGGAAAGCGATACCTTGGCGGACGTCACCATGATGGACCTGCAGGCAAAGGAGGACCTCGGCGAAGGGCGCCACCTTTTCAGCGGCTCCCTGGTCATTGACCGCTCGGGTCCGTTTGGCTACACCGTCCGCGTCCTGCCGCGGCACGCGGCGCTGGCGTCCAAGGCCGAGCTGGGGCTGATCGTCAACGCCTAAAGCAGCACAGCGATGACGGCAAGATCATCGCCTGCATAACGCTCGGCATCCTGGAGGATCTCACAGATGATCCCGAAGGAACTGTTTGCGCGGAAAGCCCCGGCCACCTGCCACAGGACGGTGACCGGGGCTTTCCCGCTATCGGCGATGCTGTCGGCAAAATCGTGCAGTGAATCGTTCAGGGCATCAAGGTTCAGGCCATAGTGCTCCGGGAATGCAAGGACCTCACCGAAAGTCTCCAGGACCGCCTTTTTCGTATCTGCGGCCGGCACCACCAGGATGCGGCGGCCGGCGTCGGTGACCTGTTCGTGCAGCTCATCCATGGTCCAGGTCTCGGCGGAATAGATCTTCATGAGCGCGGTTATCTGCCTTCTGCGATGAATTTGAACGATGCGTGGTGGTCCTGGGTGTAATACTTTTCGCCGCCGGAACCAGCGATGATCCGGCGCGCACCGCGGTCCGATGAGCCGGGCGTGATGACCGTGTACTCGCGGTAGTACCCGCTGGACTGCCTCGGCAGGATCCGCTCATTATTTCCGAACGTCTGGTCGTCCTGGTTGTAGCGGTACGGGCCGCCCTTGCGGATGGAGGCAAGGGTCTGGCGTGCTTCGGCCGGGAGAGCCGATTCGTTGACTGAAGGCAACGCTGAGGGGTTGGTGGGCACCGCACCGGAAGCCGGAGACCCCGGTACCGGGGCGGCAGGAACCGATGCGGCGCTGGAACCTGGTGCCGGCGTCGTACTTCCCGTCAGCGTCTCAAGGAGCCCGGTGCCGCCGAAACCGAACACCGCTATGGCCAGCAGTCCGGTCAGCAGCAGGGCAATAACGGAGCGGTTGCGCAATTTTTGTCCCCTCCGCAGTTATGTGCGGTAGATGTTGATCGAGTTCGCCTCGATGATGTCGGTCTCGCCCGAAGCCACCCGGCTGCCCTGGCGTAGCTCGTGCAGCGGCGAGGTGGTCAGCCGCAGCTCAAACATCCTGTGCGGAGTGCCGTCGTCGTTGGTGAGTTCCGGGAGGGTGATTTTCACGTTGGTGCCGCTGCCGTTGACCACAACAAGGCCCGCCAGCGTGCCGTCGTCCGAGCCGAGCAGGAGCTGCATCACGCGGTGCCGGGGATCATTCCACTGGTCCATGGACATGGGCTGCCCGGAGTGATCGAACCAGTAGAGATAGGACTGCTCGTCCCGCGCCGGGAAATCATGGGGCTGGCTTGCCAGGAACTCCTTGCGCAGCCGGATGAAACGCTTGGTGCTGCGGAGCATCTCTGCGGATTCCGGCGTACGTGTCCAGTCAATCCAGGCCAGCGCGTTGTCCTGGCAATAGGCGTTGTTGTTTCCCTGCTGCGTGCGTGCCAGTTCGTCGCCGCCGGTGATCATGGGTACGCCGAGGGAAATCATCATGGAGGCCATCAGGTTCCGGCGGGACTGCGCCCGCTGCGCCACGATCCTCTCGTCCTCGCTCCGGCCTTCGACGCCGTGATTGTAGCTGCGGTTGTCGCCGTGCCCGTCCCGGTTCTGCTCGCCGTTGGCCTCGTTGTGCTTGCGGTCATAGGACACAAGGTCGTTGAGGGTGAAGCCGTCGTGTGACGTGATGAAGTTCAGGGAGGCCAGCCTGGACCGGCCTGACGCCTCAAACAGCCCCGCCGATCCGGACAATGCATCAGCCAGCCGCGCCACGGACCCGCCCTGCCCACCCGCTTCGATGGCTGCCCGGTCGGCAAGCCAGAAGGAGCGGACCCCGTCCCGGAAGTGGTCGTTCCAGTCAACCCAGCCGCCCGGGAACCGGCCGGTCTGCCAGCCGCCGTAGCCGACGTCCCAGGGCTCGGCAATCAGTTTCACGTCGGACAGGACGGGATCGGCGGCCACCGCCACCAGGAACGGGTGCCGGGGATCAAATTCGTTGTCCGCGTTCCGGCACAGCGTGACTGCCAGGTCGAAACGGAAGCCGTCGATGTGGAATTCGTCCACCCAGTACCGGAGGGAATCAAGCACCAGCTGGACCACCCTCGGCTCGCCGAAGTTCAGGCTGTTGCCGCAGCCGGTGGTGTCGAGGTACTTCCCGTGGCCGTCGGTGCGGTAATACGTGTCTTCGCCGAGGCCGCGGAAGCTGAAGGCCTGGCCGTCCGGGCCGCCCTCGGCGGTGTGGTTGTAGACAACGTCGAGGATCACTTCAAGCCCTGCCGCGTGGAGGAGCTTGACCATTCCCTTGAACTCGTCCTGGACGGCCTGCGGACCGGCATCCTGCGCAGCCTGGGTTGCATAGCCGGCATGCGGTGCGAAAAACGCGGCTGTGTTGTAGCCCCAGTAATTGGTCAGGCCGAGGTTCTGCAGGTGCAGCTCATCGAGGTGGAAGTGGACCGGGAGCAGCTGGACGGACGTGATGCCGAGGCTCTTGAAATGCTCGATGATCGCCGGGTGGGCCATGCCGGCGTACGTTCCGCGCAGTTCGTCGGGCACATCGGGATGGAGCATGCTCTGGCCGCGGACGTGCGCCTCGTAGATGATGGAGTTCCGCCACTGCGTCCGGGGCCGTTCGTCGTCGCCCCAGTCAAAATCGCCCGCCATCCGGACGCTCGTCAGGAACCCTTCCCGCTGGTCCACCGCCCGGCCGTAAGGATCGAGCAGAAGTGGCTGCGCGCCGTCGTCGTCCAGATTCAGGACGGGGACCGCCAGCGGCAGCGGGTCGGCCTTGGACGTGGCGCGGAACCCGTACACCGATCCGTACGGTAAATCCTCAACAATTCCGTGGTGCACGCCGTGGGTGACATTGGGCAGCGCCTGCAGGTGCCACTCACCACCGGGGGCCCTGTAGGCAATCTCAAGATTCGCCACGGCCGGAGCGTACACGGCGACGTTCGCGCTGGACTGCCCGGCGTAATCCGCTCCGGACCCCGGGCGCGGGACGCTGACACCGAGCGGATATGCCGACGAGGCATCCTTGGTGGAAGCAGTTTCGAAAAGCGGCATGACCATCACGTCAATGGTAGCGGCCAGCGCCCGCTGAACAGCACTGACGCTTTTATGACGTCGCGGCACCCGTCCCCACAGAGGCACCGCGGGGTTGCATACTGGAAGAAACGTCGAGGCGGAGGTATGAAGTGCGGGTTGCGCTGGCGCAGATCATCAGTGGCCGGGATCCGGCCACCAACATGTCCATCCTGGAACGGGAGGCGCAGCGGGCCAAGGCCGGCGGCGCGGACTTGGTGGTGTTTCCCGAGGCGTCCATGCGGGCCTTCGGCAACTCCCTCCTGGACATCGCCGAACCACTGGACGGGCCGTGGGCCTCCGGAGTGCGGGCCATTGCGGCATCCCTGGGCATCGTGGTGGTGGCAGGAATGTTCACGCCGGGCTCCCCCGCCGGCACTGCCCCCTCCGCCCGGCCAGCCGGCGGGAAGGTCCGCAACACGCTGCTGGCAACTGGCCCGGGCGTGGAAACCAGCTACGACAAGGTCCACCTCTTCGACGCTTTCGGCTTCCTCGAATCGGACACCGTGGACCCGGGCACAAAGCCTGTAACGTTCGACGCCGGCGGCCTCACCTTTGGCCTGGCCACCTGCTACGACATCCGATTCCCGGCACTGTTCACGGCCAACGCGGCCCTTGGCGCGGACGCGAACATCGTTTGCGCGTCCTGGGCCTCCGGGCCAGGCAAAGTGGATCAGTGGCAGCTCCTGGCCCGTGCCCGCGCACTGGACTCCACCACGTACGTGCTGGCGTGCGGGCAAGGTGATCCCGCCACGCAGGGCGTCCCGGCCAAAACCGGCGCGCCCACCGGCGTGGGGCATTCCGCCGTCGTCTCACCGTTCGGGGAAGTCCTGGACGAGCTCGACGGCGCCCCAGGCCTGCTGTTCGCAGACCTGGACCCCGCCGTGGTCAAGGAAGCCCGGCAGAAACTCCCGGTTCTGGCGAACCGCCGGGAGTTCTAGCCCTCCTCCAACCCTCTCTCCCTTTTAGCAACTTAAACAGGAACGCTCTCTCACCGAGAGAGCGTTCCTGTTTAACCCACCAAAGGTGATAGAGCGTTACTTGACGGCGCGCTGCCTGGAGATTTCGTACAGGGAGATACCAACGGCCATGGACGCGTTCAGCGATTCCATGGCGGAATTGATCGGAATGGAGACGATCTGGTCGCAGTTTTCGCGGACCAGGCGGCTCAGGCCCTTGCCCTCGGAACCGACCACGATGCAAACCGGCTCCGTCGCGAGGGTGAGGTCAGGCAGCGAAACGTCGCCGTCGCCGTCGAGCCCCAGGACAAAGATGCCCATGTTCTTGAACTGCTTCAGGGCGCTGTTCAGGTTGGCGGCGCGCGCCACCGGAACACGCACTGCCGCGCCGGCGCTGGTCTTCCAGGCGGAGGCCGTGACACCCACGGAGCGGCGTTCCGGGACAATGACGCCGTGGCCGCTGAAGGCCGAGACGGAGCGGATGATCGCACCGAGGTTGCGGGGGTCCGTAATGCCGTCCAGGGCAACGAACAGCGGCGCGTTGGCTACGTGGCCCTTCTTCCAGCGGTCCACGGTTTCCTCGGCCAGGTCATAGGCGTCCTGGTACTCGTAGGGCGGGATCTGCAGGACGAGGCCCTGGTGCACGGCGTCGTCGGTCATCCGGTCCAGTTCCGGCTTGCCGGTCTCGAGCAGCGGGATGCCGCGTTCGGCCGCTATCTTCAGCGACTCCTTGACGCGGTCATCCATTTCAATGCGGATGGCGATGTGCAGGGCCTTCGCGGGGATCCCGGCCCGGAGGGCTTCCACCACCGAGTTACGGCCGGTGACGACTTCCTCCGTGGCACGGCCCTTGGGGCCCGAGCGGGAGGCGCCGGCGCTGCGGGCGCCTGTGCCGCGCTTAGCGGCCGACCGTTCGGCCAGCTGCTTGCTTTTGTGCGCCTTGTGGTAGGGGCGGTCCTCCGCCTTGGGCGTGGGGCCCTTGCCTTCCAGGGCCTTGCGGCCGTGACCACCGGTTCCGATGGTTGGCCCCTTCTTTGCTTTGACCGACCGGCGACCGTTGTTGGCCATGAGTTCCACCCTTGATTGTTTGACTGAGTCTGGTTACCAGTCTACTGAATCAAGTAAAATCGCCGGTTCAGTCCCGCTGGAGGCTCCAGGTAGCGCCGTCAGGGCCGTCCTCGACGACGACGCCGGCCGCCTTCAGCGTGTCCCGGATGGCGTCCGAGGCAGCCCAGTCCTTGGTGGCCCGGGCCTGTGCGCGGGCAGCAAGCTGGGCTTCCACGAGGACGTTGAGGGCCGCCGATTCCCGGACGTCCGCCGCCGGGCCGGCAGCTACTGCATTCAGGCCCAGGACGCGCAGCATGTCATGCAGGCTGTGCAACGCCTGCCGCGCGTCCTCCAGCCGCCCTTCCGTCAGGGCGGAATTCCCGGACCGGACGGTTTCGTGGACCACGGCAAGTGCCTGTGGCACGTTAAGATCGTCATCCATGGCGCCCTCGAACGCCTCGGGAACCGTGCCGTACGTGGCGAAGCCGTAATTCCCGCCGGCGGCAAGGGCGCGAACGGCACGGCTGATAAAGCCATCAATGCGTTCGACGGCGGCAGCGGCCTCTTCCAGCGACGTGGGGCGGTAGTCCAGCACTGAGCGGTAATGGGCCTGGCCGAGGTAGTACCGGACCACCCGCGGCGACGCAAGGTCCAGCATCTCCGAGGGGCTGATGGTGTTGCCGATGGACTTGGACATTTTTTCGCCCTGGTAGGTGACCATGCCGTTGTGCATCCAGAAGTTGGCGAAGCCGTGCCCCGCGGCCTGGGACTGGGCCATCTCGTTTTCGTGGTGCGGGAAGCGCAGGTCCAGCCCGCCGCCGTGGATATCAAACTCCGTGCCGAGGTACTTCGTGACCATGGCGGAGCATTCCAGGTGCCAACCGGGGCGGCCGGCGCCCCACGGCGAGGCCCAGCTCGCCGTCGTCGGCTCTCCCTCTTTGGAGCCCTTCCACAACGCGAAGTCCCGGGGATCCTTCTTGCCCCGGGGATCCGCGTCAGGGGCGCCCTGCATGTCGTCGATGTTCTGGCGCGTCAGTGACCCGTACTTGTCCCAGGAGCGCACGTCGAAATAGACATCTCCGGAGTCGTCCAGCGCCGGGTAGGCGTGGCCCCGGTCGATCAGCTGCTGGATCAGCGCATGCATTTCGGGGATATGCCCGGTGGCCCGGGGCTCATAGGTGGGCCGGGAAACGCCCAGGGTGTCGTAGGCCTGCAGGAACGCCTGCTCGTAGCGGTAGGCCAATGCCCACCATTCCTCCTCGCGGACGGTATCCGGTGCGGATTCGAAGTCCGGGCTGAACGACTCGGCGGACTTGGCGAGGATCTTGTCGTCGATGTCCGTGACATTGCGGACCACAGTGACACGCAACCCGCGGTACTCGAGCCAGCGGGTCAGCTGGTCAAAGGCGATCGCCGAGCGGATGTGGCCCACATGCGGCATTCCCTGCACGGTGGCTCCGCAGTAGTACACGCTCGCTTTTCCCGGGACGAGGGGAACGAAGTCACGGACTTCGGCGGACGCGGTGTCATAGAAGCGGAGAGTCACTGCACCAGATTAGCCGAAAAGACGTGCGGACCCGCTGCCGCGAATCAGCGCGGATAGACCAAAGCGGTGGCAACGGCGGAAATACCCTCTCCCCTGCCGGTGAAGCCCAGTCCGTCGCTGGTGGTGGCCGTGACGCTGACCGGCGCACCTGCCGCCTCGCTCAACACGCGTTGGGACTCTTCCCGCCGTGGGCCGAACTTGGGCCGGGTGGCCACGAACTGCACTGCCACGTTGCCGATCTCAAACCCGGCAGCCCGGACTATCCTGGCCGCCTCGGCGAGCAGCGTGACACCCGAGGCGCCGGCGAACTCAGGACGGTCGGTGCCGAAGTGGGTGCCGAGGTCCCCGATGCCGGCGGCGGAGAACAGGGCGTCCGCGGCTGCGTGGGCCACAGGGTCCCCGTCCGAGTGCCCGGCCAGTCCCCGCTCACCGTCCCAGAACAGCCCGCCCAGCCAGAGGGGACGGGGAAGGTCCCCGGACGCGTAGGCATGGACATCCAGACCGATGCCGGTGCGCGGCAGGATCATCCTGGCTTCACTCATGGCTAACCCTCCACCCACCGGATGCCCAGCGGACCTTCCAACAGCCCTTCGGCGATGATCAGGTCCAAGGGCGTGGTGATTTTCAATGACTGGGTGGCCCCATGGACGGCGTGCACGGGGACGCCCAGCAGTTCCACCAGCATGGCGTCGTCGGTGACTGCAGCGGCCTGCTTCCCGTCAAACCGCGACGCCGCCTGATGGGCCTGGATCAGAGTGGACAGCCGGAACCCCTGGGGCGTCTGGACCGAACGGAGTTCCTCGCGCGGGGCGGTACCGGTCACGAGCTCCGGGGCGATACTGCTGTCATCGCCGGTGGTCAGGGTAACCGTCTTCACCGTATCCACCACCGGGACGGCCGGGATCACGGCCACGGCGCCGGCGGCCAGCGCATCGACCACCCGGTGGAAGACGTATTCGGGGGTCAGCGCCCTGGCGGCGTCATGGACCAGCACTGCTTCGGTGCCGTCGAGCAAGGCATCCAGCGCAGACCGGACCGACGCAGCACGGGTGGCGCCGCCGTCGACCGTTGTGATCAAGGGAAGGGGACTTTCCGGGTTGGTGGCATGGGCGGCCCGCAGTTCCTCTGCGAAGGACTCGCACAACTCCTGCAGGACGGAATCGCCCGGCGGCAAAGCCACACAAATCTGGCGCGCTACGCCCGCGGCCGCGACCCCACGAAGCGCGTGGGTGAGGATGGCGTCACTCCCCAGCGGCACCCGCGCCTTCGGTATGCCGTAACCCAGCCGCTCGCCGGAGCCGGCAGCCACTATGACGACGGCGGTGACGGGGCGGGGAAGTCCGTTGCTCATGCCGTCCAGCCTACGTCCCCGCGTGCCCGGCCTGCCGAAACCCACCGGCGCGACGCGCCCGCCGCAGCCGATGCAGGTCCGAAAATGGGCAAAAAGAAACCCCGGAGGTACTTTCGTACCCCCGGGGCTCAATTCTTAGGAAGCCAGAACCTCGTCGAGAACGCTTGCTGCCTTCTCTTCGTCGGTCTTTTCAGCCAGTGCAAGTTCTGAAATCAGAATCTGCCGGGCCTTGGCCAGCATTCGCTTCTCACCTGCGGAAAGGCCCCGATCGTGATCACGGCGCCAAAGGTCGCGAACAACCTCTGCCACCTTGATGACGTCACCGGAAGCAAGCTTCTCCAGATTTGCCTTGTATCTGCGCGACCAGTTGGTGGGTTCTTCAGTGAACTCGGCCCGGAGAACATCGAATACGTGCTCCAGACCTTCCTTGCCCACTACGTCACGGACCCCAACAAGGTCAACGTTCTCTGCTGGAACTTCAATGGTCAGATCACCCTGAGCCACCTTGAGCTTGAGATACATCTTCTCTTCGCCCTTGACAGTGCGCATCTTGATTTCTTCAATTTTTGCTGCACCGTGGTGAGGGTAAACTACTGTCTCGCCGACCTCAAATACCATGTGGACATTCCCCTTTCCCGCAGACCAGTTTATCACGATTCAGGCATATGACTGGCCTGGAACGGGCCCCGAAACCCTGTAAATACGCGGAAAATGGGCAGAATCGACCCCCTCGCACCCCTTGACGGATGCAGATAATAGTGCATGTCCCGCTTGCTGCCAAGGGCAATGTGACCGTCCGGAATCCTCGTTTGCCCCGGTTTGCCGTTAGGCTATGGCTGAATAATGTTCCAAAACTCTCGAGGAGTACGTGACGTGCGTTTCACTGCGATGAACCGGGCCCAGGGCGGCAAACTGGCACTGGCGGCAGGATCCCTGGCCCTCGTCCTGGCGACGATGACCGGCTGCGGCTACATCAATCCCCAGCAAACTTCTGAGCAGTACTCGGCAGCAGACGGCATCCGCGCTGACCTGGGTCCGCTGCAGCTGAGGAACATGTTGATTGTTTCCGCCGGCGAAGACAAGCCAGGCCGCCTGATCGGCGCCGTTTACAACTCCTCATCGCAGGACGTCAAGCTCACGGTCAACGGGGCCAAGGGTTCGCAGACGCAGGTGCCGGTGAAGGCCAACTCCTACACCCTGCTCAACAACTCCACCGATGAAGCCATGCTCAGCACCACCGGCGGCAAGGCCGGTTCGTTGGTGGACCTCAAGGTCGCCGAGAACGGCACCAACGTGACCAAGACCGTCAAGGTGCCGGTCCTGGATGCCTCGCAGGCGGAGTACAAGGACTACCTGCCCGCCGGCGAACCCACCGGATCCGCCTCACCGAGCCCGTCGCCGTCGGCCACCACAACGGCCGCGGCCCACTAGGCAGCAGACCAAAGCACAAAAGGAGGGGCTCCCCGCGGGGAGCCCCTCCTTTTCGCTTAATCCGTCGGGTGCGTACCCGGCGCGGTGGCCTACGGCTCGAACTTGTAGCCGAGGCCGCGGACGGTCACCAGGTAGCGGGGCACGGAGGGGTCCGGCTCAATCTTGCCGCGGAGGCGCTTGACGTGGACGTCAAGGGTCTTGGTGTCCCCGACGTAGTCCGAGCCCCAAACCCGGTCAATCAGCTGGCCGCGGGTCAGTACGCGGCCGGAGTTGCGGAGCAGCATTTCCAGCAGCTCGAATTCCTTCAGCGGCAGGAGGACCTGCTGGCCGTCCACGCTGACCACATGCCGTTCGATGTCCATGCGGACGGGACCGGCCTGGACTGTGGCCGAGATCAGTTCCTCGGGTTCGCCCTGCCGGCGGAGCACTGCCCGGACCCGGGCCACCAGTTCGCGGGACGAGTAGGGCTTGGTGACGTAGTCGTCGGCACCCAGTTCCAGGCCAACCACCTTGTCGATCTCGGAGTCCTTGGCCGTCAGCATGATGACCGGAACGCTGGAGCGCTGCCGCAGCTGGCGGCAGACCTCGGTGCCCGACAGGCCGGGAAGCTGCAGGTCCAGCAGCACCAGATCCGCACCGTTCCGGTCGAATTCGGTGATGGCGTCGAGGCCGTTGTCTACAACTTCAACCTCGAATCCCTCCTTGCCCAGCAAATAGGACAACGGATCACTGAACGATTCTTCGTCTTCGACAATCAAAATCCTGCTCAAGCGCTGGCTCCTTGCTCATGTACGCCGCGTTCTTTTGTGCGCACGTGTACGGCTGGTTCTTTGACACCTGCGGTATCCGGTTCGTCCTGGCTTTCCATCTCAGGCAGCCTCAGCGTAAAAGTGGAACCCTGGCCGGGCCGTGACCACAGTGTCACTTCACCGCCGTGATTGGAGGCAACGTGCTTGACGATACTCAGGCCGAGGCCCGTCCCGCCGGTGTGGCGTGAACGCGCCGCATCCACCCGGTAGAAGCGTTCAAACACCCGCTCCTGGTCCTCCGGGGCCAAACCCTCGCCCTGGTCCGTCACGGACACGGCGATCAGCCCGTCTTTGGACCGCACGCCCACGCCCACCCTCGTGTTCTCCGGGGAGTAGCGGATGGCGTTGTCGATCAGGTTACGCAGTGCGGTTACCAGCAGGTCCCGGTCGCCAAAGACGGTGGCTTCAACCCGGCCACCCACCACTAT
The DNA here is from genome assembly GCA_035692345.1 of Arthrobacter sp. Classification (GTDB taxonomy): domain Bacteria; phylum Actinomycetota; class Actinomycetes; order Actinomycetales; family Micrococcaceae; genus Arthrobacter. Next base: position 21,472 of record DASSIA010000209.1, read on the forward strand.
CCGGATGTTCTTGCTTTCAGCGGGGAGCTGGGAGCGGTCCACTGCCTCGGCGATGACCGCGTTGATGTCAACGGCCCTGCCCTCCTGGGAAACGCTGGCACCCTGGAGGCGCGACAGCTCAATAATGTCCTGGACCAGGGCGGCAAGCCGGCCTGACTCTTTATGCATCCGCTTGGCGAACCGGCGGACGGCCTCTTCGTCGTCGGCCGAGGACTCGAGCGCCTCAGCCAGAAGGGAGATGGCCCCCACCGGGGTTTTCAGCTCGTGGGAAACGTTGGCCACGAAGTCGTTCCGGATCTCTTCGGTGCGGGTGATCTCGGTGCGGTCATCGGCCAGCAGGACGATATATTCCTCACCGAGCATGGCTGCCCGGACCTGCACAATGATGGTCCCCTGGCCCAGCGGACCCCGCTGCAGCTCCAGGCGTTTTTCCAAGATCACACCGTCGCGCCGCACCCCGGCCGTCATGTCCAGAAGTTCCTTATGCACGACCGTATGGCCGCGGACCAGACCGTATGCATAGGCTGCAGGGCTGGCCCGCACCACGCCGTCCACGGCGTCCACCACCACAAAGGCGCGTCCGACGACGGCGAGCACCTCCGCAGCGCCGGCCGGCAAGGCCGGCTCATCGACGTCGACGTCAACGAGTTGGCGCTGCTTTTCACTGAGCCTGAAGGCGAGCACGCCGAAGGTGCCGAGCGACAGGCCAACAAGGCCGGCGATGACACCGATGAGCGTAGGATCCACATATCCAGCTTATGCTGTGGTTAGTGCCCTGCCGGTGCGTCCCGGGCCAATGCACAGACGGTTCAGCTAACGTTCATCTACAGATGGCTAATCGTTCACCGCGCGCTGACAGAGTTAACCGCTGGAGTGCCGAACGGCGACATGAATTCCGTCTGCCACATGGGCGGGGCGGAATTTCCAAGGAAAGGACGCCCACGTGCGTAAGGTTTTTCAGGAAGAGCTCACCCTGGTGGGTGACCAGCTGGTCGAGATTTCGAAGTTGGTCAGCGAGGCCCTAGCGAAGGCCACCACGTCCTTCCAGGTAGCCGACGTTGATCTGGCCGAGGACGTCATTGCCGCGGACGCGCGCATTGATTTCCTGCAGACCAGCCTGGATGAACGCGCTATCGACATCCTCGCCCTTCAGGGGCCCGTGGCCGGAGACCTCCGCAGGATCGTCGGCGCCCTCCGGATGAGTGCTTCCCTGGAGCGGATGGGCGATCTGGCCCGGCACATTGCCCAGTTGGCGCGGCTGCGCTTCCCTTCCACTGTGATCCCGGCGTCCATGACGGAAACGTTCAACAAAATGGCCGAGCAGGACCAGCTGATCGCGGACAAACTAATTGTGCTGCTGGAGGGCCTGGACCTCGAAGTGGCCCGGGAGATCCTGAAGGCCAACAGCGTCATTGATGATCTTCACCTGAGCGTCTTCAAGGCGATTGCAGCACCGGACTGGGCCGAGTCCCCCGCCACCACCGTGGACGTGGCCCTCGCCAGCCGCTACTTCGAACGGTTCGCTGACCACGGCGTATCGGTGGCCCGAAAAGTCACCTACCTCGTCACCGGCGAATGGCAGCCCCAGGGCTTCTGATCCTCTGAGTTTTTGTCCACGTATCGCCGGTTTAAGTGCGGTTGGGACGGCTTATCTGGACAAAAACTTCAAAGAATGTTCGACGGCGGGCCGGTCACCTGAGGTGACCGACCCGCCGTCGAACGTTTAAGTCTTTACTTTTTGCCTTGGTTGGCCACTGCCAGGATGGCTTCCGCGGCGGCGTCCGGGTCCAGGTATGTGCCGCCCGGCTTGACCGGCTGGAAGTCCTCGTCCAGGTCGTAAACCAGCGGAATGCCCGTGGGGATGTTCAGGGACGCGATGGCGTCGTCGCTGATGCCGTCCAGGTGCTTGACCAGGGCGCGCAGCGAGTTGCCGTGGGCCGTGACCAGGACGGTCTTGCCTGCCTTGAGGTCCTCCTTGATGTCCGATTCCCAGTAGGGCAGCAGCCGGATCAGGACGTCCTTGAGGCATTCTGTGCGGGGCAGGGCGTCGCCGAGGTCCGCGTAGCGGGGGTCGTGGGCCTGCGAGAACTCGGAATCGTCGGACAGGGGCGGCGGCGGGGTGTCGTAGGACCGGCGCCACTGCATGAACTGATCCTCGCCGTATTCGGCCAGGGTCTGCGCCTTGTCCTTGCCCTGCAGGGCGCCGTAGTGGCGTTCGTTCAGGCGCCAATCCCGCTTGACGGGGATCCAGCCGCGGTCGGCCTTGTCCAAAGCGATGTTGGCCGTGTTGATGGCCCGCTTCAGGAGCGAGGTGTAGAGGACATCCGGGAGAAGATTGTTCTCAACCAGAAGCTCGCCGCCGCGTGCCGCTTCCTCGCGGCCCTGGTCGTTGAGGTCAACGTCCACCCAGCCGGTGAACAGGTTCTTGGCGTTCCATTCGCTGTGGCCGTGGCGCAGCAGAATCAGCTTGTAAGTCATGATTTTCATCCTAATTGATCCACCGAGGCGCCGCCGGGCGTTACGTTTCACAACGCGGGGTCACTTACGGCCCATCGCGGGGGGCTTGGATGGGCCGTAAGTGACCCCGCGTTGGAAGATACAGTGGGTCCGTGGTGCAAAAAGCAGAACGGGTGAGCGCTCCCCGGAGCGGGAGCGGGAAGCCCGTCGGAAACGTCACCCGGGGCACCACCAATCCCAACCGCATGCGCCGCGTTGACCGCTGGCTGACGGGTCCCCAGGCCTGGCGCCTGCGCGCGGCCGTTGACCCCCTCGTGGTTGACCTAGGCTACGGCGCAACGCCGGCCACCGCCGTCGAACTCTTTGAACGCCTCCGTACCGTTCGGGCGGACGTGCGGGTCTGCGGAATTGAAATCGAACCGGAGCGCGTCCGGGTGGCCAAAGCGCTGGAAAGGCCGGGGCTGACGTTTCAGGTGGGCGGTTTCGAGTTGCCGCTGCCCGGGCGCCCGGTGCTGGTCCGCGCGTTCAATGTGCTGCGGCAGTACGAAGAGGCTGATGTGGCGGGAATCTGGCGCCTGGTCCAAAACCGGCTCGCCCCCGACGGACTCTTTATTGACGGGACGTGCGATGAGATCGGGCGGCGGGTCACGTGGGTTGCCCTCGACGCCGGGCGGCCGTTGTCGCTGAGCATGTCCGTGCGGTTCGGGAGCTTTGACCTGCCGTCAGAGATTGCCGAACGGCTGCCAAAAGCGCTGATCCACCGCAATGTTCCGGGCGAGCCTGTGCACCGGCTGATGCAGGCCATGGACCGCGCGTGGCTGGAGTCGGCGCCGCTGGCGCCGTTCGGCAACAGGCAGCGCTGGCATGCCATGTGCAGGGCACTGCTCGACGGCGGGTGGCCGGTTCAGGACGGACCTGCACGGTGGCGCCTGGGTGAACTGACGGTGGGCTGGGAAGCTGTGGCGCCGTCGGTCTAGTGCTGGCCCATGCCGGCAGGGTTCCCTGAGCGAGCTTGCGAGCTGAGAGGGCCGGTGGCTGGGCCCACGCCGGCAGGGTTCCCTGAGCGAGCTTGCGAGCTGAGGGGGCCGGTGGGGACTACCAGCCGTAGGGACGGCTGCCGCCGCGGCCTGCGTCCTTGACGGCGGGCCGCACGTCGGCGAGGTACACGGACGCTGCCACCACTGCAGCAAGCCCAAAGAGGCCAAGCGTGCCGAAGATCCCGCCGCTGCTGAAGAGCGAGATGACGCCCACCAGGGTGGCACCGCCGGTTAGCGCCAGCCAGAAGGTCTTGGTCCGTTTGCCGGTGGCTTCAAAGGAGGCGGCCTTGTGCCGGGCGCAGTCCACCAGGGCCCACACTTCCAGTCCGAGTGCCACCACGGCAAGGATAAGAAACACTGTGCGCTCGACATAAAAAATCATTAATTGACCGTCCACGCGTCCCAGCCTAGCCGCCGAGTGAGTCCAGCGCCTGCTTCAAATCGGCCCAGAGGTCCTCGACATTCTCGATGCCGACGCTGAGTCGCACCAGGTTGTCCGGAACGCTCAGCGGTTCGGCGGCGTGCCGGCGCCGACGCTCGATCAGCGATTCCACCCCGCCCAGTGACGTCGCCGGGAGCCAGAGCTGCAGTGCACGCACCAGTTTGTCTGCGGCGTCTGCCCCGCTGAGGCCGGCCACCGGCGTGATCTGCACGCACACGATCGACCCGAAACCCTTCATCTGGGTCTTGGCCCGCTCGTGGCCGGGGTCCGTGGGAAGCCCGGGGAACCGGATGCTGTCGATCAGGGGGTGCGTGCTCAGCCGGTCAGCCAGGATCGCCGCTGATGCCTGCGACCGTTCCACGCGCAGGGCAAGGGTCCGGAGCCCGCGCAGCGCCAGCCACGCCTCGAACGGGCCCGCAATGGCGCCGTGGATGGTGCGGTGGTGCAGGAGCGCTGCACGGATGTCCGGGTTGGAGGTCACCAAGGCGCCAAGGACGACGTCGGAATGTCCGGCCAGGTACTTGGTCACCGAGTGAAGTACGACGTCGGATCCCAGGCTCAGCGGCTGCTGGACCAGTGGCGTGGAGAACGTATTGTCCGTCACCACGATGGCGCCCACCCGATGGGCCTCCGCCGTGAGTTCGCGGATATCAGCGATACCCAGCATCGGGTTGGTGGGGCTTTCCAGCCACAGCATCCGGGCCGCTTTGGCGTCCGGTCCCTGGGGCGCGAGCTGTTCCTTGACTGCGTCCGTATCCGCGATGTCCACGGTCCGCAGTTCCAGGAAGCCTTTCTGCGCCAGCTCGGTGGCCATGACCAGGGAGCCCGCGTAACTGTGCGACGGCATTACCAGGACGCCGCCCGCAGGCAGGAGGGACAGGGCCGAACTCACGGCGGCAAGTCCGGACGCGTACAGCAGGCCGGGCAGCCCGGCTCCTTCCAGCTGGCCCAGGGCGTCCTCAAAGGGATCCCACGTGGGGTTGGAGTAACGGCCGTAGCCGCGATCCCCGTCGCCGAGCGCACCGGTGCCGAAATACGTCGAGGACAGCACGATGGGCGGGTTGACGGGCTCGTCCCGCTCACGTGGCGGCCGGCCCGCGGCAACCACCACGGTTTCGGCCGACAGGGATGCTGTGTGCTGTTCCGAAAGACTCATGGAGAAAGCGTACTTGGACGTGCGGGGGCGCACGAAGTCGGTAGGCTTGGGCAGTGACCACCAACAGCCCTGGACTTTTCATCGCCTTCGAGGGCGGCGACGGCGCCGGTAAATCCACCCAGGCTGCCCGGCTTGCCGAAGCCCTGGAAACACGTGGCCTGACCGTCCTGCGGACGCGCGAACCCGGCGGCACGCCCATTGGCGAAAAACTGCGTTCCCTGGTCCTGGATCACGGCCATGGCCACATCGATGCCCACACAGAGGCCCTCATCTTCGCCGCATCCCGCGCGGCCCACGCCAGCCAGGTGATCCGTCCGGCTCTGGAACGCGGCGAAGTTGTCCTGACTGACCGCTACATTGATTCGTCTGTGGCGTACCAGGGCGCCGGCCGGGATCTGGGCGCCGACGCCGTACGGTCCCTCAACGAGTGGGCCACGTCGGGGCTTCAGCCGGATCTCACCGTGTTGCTGGACGTGGATCCCGCCGACGGCCGCCGGCGTCGCACAGCCGGCGACGCCGCCGAAGACCGGCTGGAATCAGAGGCCGATGAGTTCCACTCAACAATCCGCGGGGCGTTCCTCGAACTGGCTGCCAGCCGCCCCGACACCTATCTTGTCCTGCCGGCGGATCTTTCCGTCAATGAACTGGCCGCGCGGATCCTGACGCGCGTGGACGCGCTGCTCGCGTCTGCCGGCCGGGGTGCGGCATGACTGTCTGGGACGACCTTCAGGGCCAGCCCGCCGTCGTCGAACAGCTCCGCCAGGCCACGCTGGGCGAGGGGCTGACCCACGCCTGGCTGTTTACCGGCCCGCCCGGCTCCGGGCGTTCCAACGCGGCGAAGGCGTTTGCGGCGGCGCTCAACTGCGACCAGGAGGACGTGGCCATGCGCGGCTGCGGCGAGTGTCCGGCCTGCCTGACGATCCTGGGCGAGACCCATTCGGATGTGAAGTTTGTCCGGACCGAAAAGGTCACCATCACCATTGATGAAGCCCGTGAGCTGGTATCGACGGCGGGCAACCGGCCGTCGTCCGGGCGCTGGCGGATCATCGTGGTGGAAGATGCCGACCGGATGGCCGAACGCACCACCAACGTTCTGCTCAAGGCCATCGAGGAACCCACGCCGCGGACCATCTGGATGCTCTGCGCGCCATCGCCTGCCGACGTCCTGGTGACCATCCGTTCGCGGTGCCGCGCCGTGGCGCTGCGGCTGCCGCCAGCCGCCGACGTCGCCGCGTTGCTGGTCAAGCGCGACGGCGTGGATCCTGTCCTCGCCGAACGCGCGGCCCGCGCGGCCCAAAGCCATGTGGGAATCGCCCGCCGGCTGGCGCGGGACCCGGAGGCCCGGGAACGCCGGCTGGAAACCGTGAGGTTCCCGCTGGGGCTGCGCGGTGTGACCGCTGCAGTGATGATGGCGGACAAACTGGTGAAGATCGCCACGGCGGAGGCCAACAGTTCCAATGAAGAGCGCGACGCCGCCGAGAGGGCCGCGCTGCTGGCCACCCTGGGTGCTCCCGAATCAGGGACGCTGCCGCCGGCCATGCGAAGCCAGGTCAGGCAGCTTGAAGACGACCAGAAACGGCGGGCCAAACGGTCCATCACCGATTCCCTGGACCGGACTTTGACAGATCTCCTCTCGTTCTACCGGGATGTGCTGATCATCCAGCTCGGGAACGCCGTGGAGCTGGTGAACGTTGAACTCAGGGGTGAGCTGGAGGAATTTGCCGCCCGGTCTGCGCCCGAGACCACTCTCGCCCGGATGGACGCCATCAACAAAGCCCGCCAACGCATAACCACCACCAACGTTGCTCCGCTGTTGACCATTGAGTCCATGGCAGCCAGCCTGATCTAGCCCTTACAAGGAGACCGCTCGATGACTGCACGCCCCCTGCCCGCACACTCCCGATCCGTGGTGATTGGGCTGCGGGCTGCCGGCGCCCTGGTCCTGGCCCTGACCCTGGCCTCCTGCGGCCTCCTTGGCGGGGGAAGCCCGGACAAGGCCCCGGCCACGGCCAAGGCAGACCCCGCCATCGTGGCGTCCGCACCTTCGGGGCTGGATTCCTTCTACGGCCAGGTGGTCGTCTGGGCGCCTTGTGAGAATGGGTTCCAGTGCGCCAAAGTCACCGTGCCGATGGACTACGCGCATCCTGACGGCGACACGATCCAGATTGCAGCTTTGAAGGCTCCCAGCACCGGCAAGAAAACCGGGAGCCTGCTGGTCAACCCGGGCGGTCCGGGCGGGTCGGGCTACGATTTCGTCAAGGACGCCGCCGCGACCCACTTCTCCCAGTCCGTCCGGGCCAATTACGATCTGGTGGGCTTTGATCCGCGGGGCGTCAAGCGTTCCGCCCCCGTGACCTGCATGACGGACGCGGAGCGGGACGCGTCACGGGCCAAGGTCTACGACCTGGACACCGACGCCGGGCTCGCCGCCGCCCTGGCAGACAACAAGGCCATCGGCGCCCAGTGCGCCGCGCAGACCGGACCAGTACTGGGCCACATCGATACCGTCAGCGCGGCCAAGGACCTGGACATCCTGCGGGCCGTTGTCAACGACTCGAAGCTCAACTACCTCGGCTACTCCTACGGTACGTTCCTCGGTTCCACCTACGCCTCCCTGTTCCCGCACAATGTTGGCCGCATGGTCCTTGACGGGGCCCTCGATCCGGCCATCAGCAACGAGGAACTGACCAGCGGCCAGGCCGTGGCCTTCGAAAAATCCATCAGGACATATGTGGCCGATTGCCAACAGCGATCATCCTGTCCCCTGAGCGGGAACGTGGACAACGGGGTCCAGCAGATCAGGGATCTCATTGCGTCGGTCCAAAAGGCCCCATGGCAGGCCAAGGACGGCCGCCTGGTGAACGCCACCATGTTTGTGAGCGGCCTCATCACCCCGCTGTACAACGACCAGAGCTGGCCGGCGCTGACCCAGGCCCTCGAAAGTGCACTTAGGGGTGACGCGAGCATGATGCTCCGGCTGGCGGACCTCGGCGCTGACCGCTCCCCTGACGGGAAGTACACGTCCAACTCCACCTTCGCCTTCAATGCCATCAACTGCCTGGACTACCCCATGGTTTCCGACCCCGCGGCCATGCGCGCGGAGGAGCAGCGGCTCATGCAGGCTTCACCCACCCTGGGCTACTACTTTGCGTACGGTGGCACCAACTGCGTGGACTGGCCGTATAAGAACGTGCGCACCCCTGCCCCGGTGGATTACTCCGGTGAGGCCCCGATTGTGGTCGTTGGAACCACCGGCGATCCTGCCACGCCCGTGGAATGGGCCGCATCCCTACGCAAGCAACTCGGCAACGCATCCCTTCTCACCTGGCACGGGGAAGGCCATACGGCATACGGCAGGGCGAACAGCTGCCTCGACGACGCCGTGGACAAGTACCTTGTGGACGGCACGGTTCCGGCCGACAACACCGTCTGCTGAGGACGTTCGGGCGCCCGCTTTGACGCTCATTTTGACCCGGGCGCAGGGACTCTATTACAGTTGACTCTTGCATGAACCGCCCGGTTACGCCGGGAGATTTTATGCGGTGCTTCCTTAGCTCAGTCGGTAGAGCGTTTCACTCGTAATGAAAAGGTCATCAGTTCGATT
>DASSIA010000210.1:0-5674 GCA_035692345.1 Arthrobacter sp.
GAACTGGATTTCGGTCCCAAACCGGGCTGCCTGCTTCTCGAAGTTCTCCATGAGGTCCGGCCCCATGATGCCCTCGGGAAATCCTGGGTAGTTTTCGACATCGGTGGTGTTCATCAGTTCGCCGCCGGCGGTGACGGAACCTGCCAGAAGCAAGGGCTTCAGGTTGGCGCGTGCCGTATAGACAGCGGCCGTGTACCCAGCCGGGCCCGAGCCGACGATGATGACATCACGTACTTCGGACGCGGTGTTTTCTGCGTTGCTCACTGAACGGTGAACCTCTTCCTTGATCGATGCGCCGGGTTTTGCGGCCGGCCACATGGCACAACTGAATCCTGGTGGTGAATATTCCGGGCGCCGAGCGAACGGAACAACCATAGGTGGTCATGACAGGGTCATCCAGACAGGACGCCTTACCAGATTACCGTCTGAAGACAGCTGAGCCGCGACTGTTACTGCGGAGCAATGCTCCGGGCAGAACAGCCGCGGCTCAGCTGCGACGACGTTTACGGCTGCTACTGGATCTTGATCTCCGCCAGGCGGATGCCGTAGCTGTAGCGCGTCTTCGGCGCGGCCAGTTTGGGAAGAGTCTTGATGGAAATAATCACGTACTGGGCCCGGACAGGCTCTGCCAGCGGCATGGTCAGGTCCGTTGACGTGAAGCTGTTGGTTCCCACCAGCTTGGCGCCATCCATGGACGGGCGATCGTTGGTGAACACGCTGATGTTGCCGCCGGAGGCACCGAGCTGGGTCAGGGTTACGGAGGAAACCGTGGCCGGGGACTTCAGCTTGACGAACAGCGGCACACCGTCCGTTGCGAGACCGCCCCAACCTTCGGTGGCAAACTCCATGTCCGACCAGTAGCTGGCGGCATTGCCGTCAAACGCCTTCACCAGATCAACGTCGTAGGTGGCTGCGAAGTCAAAGTCGCCCTGACGGGTGATGTTCTCGATGACCGGAGGTGCGGCCGGGGGTGCTGAGCTCGGGTTCTGGGTGGGCGTTCCCGAGTTTGGCCCGGTAGTGATGGCGGTTTTGGGCGACGGGTTGGCCTCCGGACCGCTCTTGAACAAGCTGCCAAGGTTGGTGACCGCGAAGACCAGTCCGGCAATCAGCACCACAGCAAGCAGGCCGCCCACCAGCCATCGCATGGACCGGGGCTCACGCTCAGGCTCGTCGTCGTCGTCGTAGTAGTCGTCAGTCGCCCTGCCCGGCGGTACTGCCGCCGCCGGTGCCGCTTTCCTGGCAATAGACGGAAAGGCACTCGCCGCCCGGTCGGGGCGCGTGGCCGGCGCAGCATCCGCTGCTTCCTCATGGCCCGAATCCTCGTAGGAATAGTCATCCTCGGACCACAAGGACACCTTCGGTGTATTGGAGCTGGCCTGTTCCGCAGGCCCGGCGGACGTATTGCCTGTGCCGGAGGCTGGCCGGTTCTCCGCCGGCTGCACTGGTTGCGGCGCAGTTTCCTGCTGACGCGCGGCGGCCCCGGCCACTGCGGCGCCCGCAGCAGCTCCGGCACTGGCCGCACCCACTGCAGGGGCCGACGCCGGGCGGACCGGTGGGCGGGCAGGAACCACGGGCGGAACACGGGGAACAACCGGCGGCGCCGCGGATCGGTGCGGGTCAACCTGGCCGGGGTGATTGTCCGCATAGTTGATGTACCCGGCGTCGACGTTCTCTTCGTCGTCGTATGGTTCCGGTTCGTGGGACCGCGCCTGGCCGAAAATTTCGCTGCCCAGGGTATCCGTGAAGAACGGCTCAACATAGGGCGCGTGGGAGGCGACCACGAGGTCGAGCAGGTCTGCAGCGGAGGTGTGGTTGGTGATGAGGTACGTGGCGGCCTCGGTGACCCCGAGGTCCAGGACCTGGACGTTGCCCGGGCGCTCACCCGTGGCCACCTCTCGGGCGCTCTGGGCCACTTGCTCGGTGTTATCCGGGCCTGCTACCAGAATGCTGACCGGACGGTTGAGAACCTGGTCCACCCCGTCCAGCACCAGATCCTGGTCGTGTGAGGTCAATACCGTGGCTGTGACCTTGTAGCGGCCGCCGAGTACTGATCCAACGTCGATCGGGTGGGACACGTGTTCCTCCTAGACTGTCCGGGATTGCCGGCGCAGATGATCCACCGCCGGGCAGATACCGGTCAAAAGCCGGCCGTCGCGCCGGTTTACGCTTGCCTGCAACTATCCCTGTTCACTGTCGATCCTAGCCGATGGGCCATGGCCGCCGTGGCCGACTGGCATCCAAAAACCGCGGAAAGATCACTTTTTTCGGGGCCGCCGGGGCTTGAAATGTGGGTTCTGCCCGGGCTGCCCCTGGAACGTCCGCCGGCCCGGAAGCGGGATCTCGTCCCGGAGCAGGCCACCACGCGCCGTGCCCGGAAGGTCCTCGGCAGGAAGGTATTCACCGGCAGCCTCAGGGCCGTCGCCAACGCCCGCCCCAGGGGGTTGTCCGGGCCCTTGACCCGGACGCGTTTCCGCCGTCCAAGGCGCTGGCGGGCGTTCCGGGACCGGACCGGCGCGGAAAGATGTCGCGTCGAATTCGCCTGAAATACGGGGAATCAGGCCGGTGTCCACGGAGACCGTGGCGCGTTCCGGCGTCGGCCGTTCCGTTCCGGAGTCTCCTCCGGCGGCAGGCGACGACGAAGGCGGTATGCCCCCGGAGCCGTCCGACGGTCCGGTGCCGCGCCCCAGCCGCCCCAGCAGGGGGCGAAGGAGGTCGCGCAGTTCGGTGACGTGGAAAATCCTGAGCAGGAACAGGTAGACAACCAACATGATGGGCCCGACGACGACAACGGTCACCAGGGCGGCGAGCCGGTCGCTCCACGCGAAGCCATCCGGGCTGTAGCTGCCCATCAGCCACAAGGCCCCGGCGCCTGCCATGGCGGAACCGAGCGCCGCATAGCCCATCCGGATATAGGAATTGGCGATCCGCGGGCCGTCGAGGTGGCCCAGGAGGCGGCGCAGGAAGTAGGCGCTGATGACCACCGAGAGGATGTTGCCCGCCATGTACAAAATGGCGATGGCGTAGATGATTTGACCCACCGGCAGGAACTGGATGGCAAAAGCCCCGGCCACATAGACGACGGCGAGCAGAAGCTGGACATAGAAGGGCGTGCGGGCGTCCTCGTTGGCGTAAAAGACCCGCGACATCATGAAGTTGGCGCTCATGAACGGCGTGCTGAGCGCCAGGATGGTGAGCGTCTGGGCCAGCATGACGCCGTCCTGGCGGAGGCCGCCGGAGAAGAACATGCCCAGCGGCCCGGCCAGCGCAAAAAGGGCCAGTGCCCCGAAGACCGTGGCTACCGCCATGGTGCGCAACCCGTGCGAGAGTGCATCGCGGAGTTCCGCACGGTTGCCGTCCTGTGAGGCGCGGGTCATCCGGTTGAAGAGGACGGTGGCCAGGGACAGCGCAATGATCGAGTGCGGCAGCAGATACAGCTGGCTGGCCACCTCCAGGACGGCGTTGCCGGGCAGCATTTCGGCGGCCGCATCCCCCGCTTCCTTCAGCCGGAGGCGCTCGGCACCGGGAATCGTGGCGATGCGCATGACATAGAGGAACGCCAACTGCCCGACGGCGGCGGTCAGGAGCGTCCAGACGCTCAGCCTGGCTGCCTGGCCCAGTCCCACTCCCCGCCACCCGAACCGCGGCCGGAGGCCCAGCTTGAGGCGGAACACGGGGACCAGCAGGATGGCCGTCTGGGCTACCACGCCAATGGTGGAAAATCCGGCGACGAGCAGGGTCTGGGAGGACCCCCAGTTGTCCAGTGTGTGGGGATTGGCCACGTTGGCGCCGAAAATCCCGATGAACATGCCCAGGCCGGCGATGGCCACAACGTTGTTCATGATGGGCGCCCACATGGCGGGGCCGAAGGCGCCATTGGCGTTCAGGACCTGTGTGAGCAGGGCGTACAGGCCGTAGAAGAAAATCTGCGGCAGGCACCAGAAAGCGAAGGCAACTGCCAGCGCCTTCTGCTGTGGCGAATACCCCTGGGTGGTCAGCTCAATGACCCACGGTGCAGCCAGCGTGACCAGCGCTGTGAGGCCCAGCAGCAGGAGCACGGCAAGCGTCAGCAGCCGGCTGATGTAATCCGCTCCCCTGTCCGGAGCCTTGCTGGCCTTGATGATCTGCGGGACCAGCACGGCGTTGAAGACACCGCCGGCCACCAGCAGGAAAATCAGGTTGGGCAGGTTGTTGGCGTTGATGAAGGTGTCGTTGACCGTGGAGCCGAGGCCCAGGGCAGCACCGAGCATCCACGTCTTGCCGAAGCCGAGGAAACGCGAAACCAGGGTGCCGGCAGCCATGATGGCACTGGACCGGGTTTCGCTCGAGGTTCCGCCCGGGCCGGCGTCCGGGCCGGCTGCCGGGCGGGCCGGCACCGAGGGGGCGGCGGCAGGGCCGGGGTGACCGGTGCGGGGTGCCTCTTCGGAGGGGAAATTGGTAGCTGACATCGAGTTCATCGTCTCATCCGGACGCTGTTTGTTCCGCAACGGACAGCATGTATGCCGTTAGCGGCATACATGCTGATCCGCCGGCGGCAGCCTCAGAGGTGTTCCGGCAGGACATCCCGGGCCAGATCCGCGATCCGGCGCTCATTGGGGAACGAGAGCTTCCGCGCGAGTTCCTTGATGGGTACCCAGGCAACGTCCACAGCCTCATGATCAGGATCGTTTTCGATAGTGAGTTCGCCGCCGGTGGCCCGCAGCAGGTAGTGGTGCACGGTCTTGTGGACGCGGTGCCCGCTGACAGTGAACCAGTAGTCGATGCTCCCCAGCGGCGCCAGGATGTCGCCTTCGATGCCGGTTTCCTCGGCGATCTCGCGGACTGCAGCCTGCTGGTTGTCCTCTGCGCCTTCCGGATGGCCCTTGGGAAGGCACCACTCCAAACGTCCGCCCCTGTTAAGGCGGGCGATGATCGCAACCTTGAGTTCGCCGTCGGACGTGTCCACCACCACGCCGCCGGCGGAAATTTCCTCCACCGTGGGAAGCGAGGCCGGTGCCGAGTGCTGCGCAGGCGCGACGTGGGCACCAATTGCCGACGGCAATGGTGCGTTTGTCCTCCTGCCGGGAGCGCTCGGTACGGGATGGGCCATGGAGTCCACTCTAACGACTCTTGCCCGTTCTTGATGACCGGAACATGACATCAGGATGGACTGCATGTGACGCACTTTGAAGGGTCCCGGGCAAGAAGGCGCGATCTTGAGGAGATTTTGGCCTGCCAAGCCGCTGGTTTCTGACAAGCTTAAGTAACTATGGCGCACGCACATCGCAAGACTGATTCCCACACCGTCGATTTCCAGGTGGACCCGGTGGTCCTGGAGCTCGGGCAGCGCTTTGTCGACGCCGGCCACGAGTTGTCGCTGGTGGGTGGACCGGTGCGCGATCTGTTCCTGGGAAGGACGTCGCCGGACCTGGACTTCACCACGGACGCCACGCCGGGCCAGACGGTGGCCCTGATCAAGAAGTGGGCGGACAACTTCTGGGAAATCGGCCGGGCCTTCGGGACGATCGGCATGCGGAAAGCCGGGTTCCAGATCGAGATCACCACCTATCGGGCCGAAGCCTACGATCCGGAGTCACGCAAGCCCGTGGTGGCTTTCGGGTCCTCGCTCACTGACGACCTGCTGCGCCGGGATTTCACCATCAACGCCATGGCGCTGCGCCTGCCGTCCCTCGAACTC
>DASSIA010000211.1:0-6179 GCA_035692345.1 Arthrobacter sp.
TTGGTATGCGTATTTTTCGTTGGCTCTGGAGGAGCCCGCGTCTAACTGACACGCATCCAACTTCCTTCAGAGCCAACAGGGCAGAGATCATTCTCTGCCCTTCGCCATTTCTCCGGCGGGTTCTGATCTGGGCCCGCTTCCTATCTGGAACAGGACCCCGAGCATGAGCCCCGCAACAGCCACTCCCGCAAAATCCACCTCCAACCTGCGCGTCAGCGAATTCACGCCGCTGCCCACGCCGGCGGAGCTCATCGCCGAGCTGCCCCTGGACGCCCGGGTGACGGACGTCGTCGAGCGCGGCCGTGACGAAGTCCGCGCCATCATGGACGGCGTGGATGACAGGCTCCTGGTCATCGTGGGTCCCTGCTCCATCCACGATCCCAAAGCCGGGCTGGAATACGCCCGCCGGCTGGTCAGCCAGGCCCAAAAGCACCGCGACGACCTGCTGATCGTGATGCGCACCTACTTCGAAAAGCCCCGCACCACGGTGGGCTGGAAGGGCCTGATCAACGATCCGCGCCTGGACGGCAGCCACGACATGGTCACCGGGCTCCGGGCCGCACGGCAGTTCCTGCAGCAGGTCACCGCACTGGGACTGCCCACCGCCACCGAATTCCTGGAACCCATCAGCCCCCAGTACATGGCCGACCTGATCTCGTGGGGCGCCATCGGCGCCCGCACCACCGAAAGCCAGATCCACCGCCAGCTGGCCTCCGGACTGTCCATGCCGATCGGGTTCAAGAACGGGACCGACGGCGACCTCCAGGTCGCGATCGACGCGTGCGGCGCCGCCGCTGCCGCCCAGGCTTTCCTGGGGATCGACGGCGACGGCCGGGCCGCGCTGGTGGCCACCGCCGGAAACCCGGACACCCACGTCATCCTCCGGGGTGGCCGCAAGGGGCCCAACTACTCGGCGGCCGACGTCGAAAGCGCCTCCGCCAAGCTCGCCGGCAAGGGGCTCAACCCCCGGCTGATCGTGGACGCCAGCCACGCCAACAGCGGCAAGAGCCATCACCGGCAGGCGGAAGTGGCACTGGAAATCGGCGCTCAGTTGGAGGACAGCGGCGAGGCAGCGCAGGCCATTGCCGGTGTCATGCTGGAGAGCTTCCTGGTGGGCGGTGCCCAGAACCTGGACGTCGCCGAACACGCCGCCGGCCGGTCGGAACTGGTCTACGGGCAGAGCGTCACGGACGCGTGCATGGAGTGGGACGTCTCCGTTTCGGTCCTGGATCAGCTCGCCGCGTCCGCCCGTATTCGTCGGAACGCTTAACGATTACCGCCGATGACTTTCACTACAGCCCCATGAACCTCTAGAGTATCTAACACAAGGTTGGTGGATGGCTCAGCATCGGCACACCGCAAATGAAACACAGCTGGGGTTACTGTCGTCATCCGTCAGCAAAGGAATAGGGAAATGTCCGCAGAACAGAACTTCTCGAACGCGAAGTTCCTGACCGTGGCCGAAGTGGCCGAGGTCATGCGCGTCTCCAAAATGACCGTTTATCGGCTGGTTCATTCCGGCGAAATGCCAGCGGTGCGTTTCGGCCGGTCGTACCGGGTGCCGGAGAACGCCGTCGAGCAGTACCTCAAGGGTGCTGTGGTGGACGGCCACTCCGAAACCGCCTGAAAACCACCTGCGGTCACGGGGCAGCGCCAAGAAGCGGTACCCTGTTAAGGAACGTTTTACGTCATTGTAAGAATCTGTCAGTTGTTTCAGTTCTGTAGCTCTGTCCACGGACCTTTTCCATCAGACAGGTACTGCATCTAGTTTGTGAGGAACTTTCGTGGGTTCAGTTATTAAGAAGCGTCGCAAGCGTATGGCCAAGAAGAAGCACCGCAAGTTGCTTCGTAAGACCCGTCACCAGCGCCGCAATAAGAAGTAGAGATACTTCGAAAAGCGTGAAATGCCCGTTGCCTTCCCGGCAGCGGGCATTTTTTTGCGTCGCGTTCCAGCGGCTATGCGCGCGGGCCGCGCATCCGGGAGTACCCGCGCCAGAGCCCGTACACGGCGCCCCCGGCGGTTGCGGCTTTGAGGCCCAGGGTGGCGGCGCGGCGGCCGGAGCGGAAATCGTAGACCGGCCAGTTGTTGTCCCGCGCATGGCGGCGGAGGCTGGCATCAGGATTGATGGCCACCGGGTGCCCCACCAGCGTCAGGAGGGGGATGTCGTTGTACGAATCGCTGTAGGCCCAGCAGCGCTTGAGGTCCAGGCCCTCGGCGTCGGCCAGTTTCCGGACAGCCACTGCCTTGGCGGAACCGTGCAGGATGTCACCCACCAGACGGCCCGTGTACATGCCGTCGGCTACTTCGCCCACCGTGCCCAGGGCTCCGGTCAGGCCGAGCCGGGTGGCGATGACCGTGGCCACCTCGATGGGCGTGGCCGTGACCAGCCAGACCCGCCGGCCCACGCGGAGGTGCTGCTGCGCCAGTGCCTTGGCGCCGGGCCAGATCCTGGACGCGATCATTTCGTCATAGACCTCTTCGCCCAGGGCTTTGACGTCTTCCACGGTGATGCCCGCCGCGAGGGTGAGGGCGGAATCGCGGACCGCGTGGACGTCGTCCATGTTCTCGCCGCGCGCCACAAACTTGAACTGCTTCCACGCGAACCCGGCCGCCTGCATCAGGGTAAAGGCACCGCGCTGGTGCATTTTGCGGGCCACGTGGAAGAGGCTGGCGCCCTTCATGAGGGTGTTGTCGACGTCGAAGAAGGCGGCTTCACCGGTCTGCGTCACCGCATCCGGCTGGGTCACCACTGCGACGTACTTCTCCTCGGGCATGTCCACGAGTCTAGTCAATCCCCGGCAACGCCAGTGCGCGGGCCGGTGCACGCCCGGTGCGCTACCGCCGGTGGCGGCGAAAGGGCGATACCGTTAAGACATGGCAAAACCGGAGGTAGTCCTCATCACGAAAGCAGACTGTCACCTGTGCGCCAACGCGCGCGACGCCGTCGAACGCGTTACCGCCTCGCTGGGACTTGGGTGGACGGAACAGCAGGTGGACGACCTGCCGGAGCTGCGTGAGCGGTACGCGGAGGAAATCCCCGTAGTGCTGGTCGATGGAGTCCAGCGCGACTTCTGGAAGATCGACGAAGTCCGGCTGGAGCGCGTCCTCCAGCGGGCCATGGCCCAGTAGGCAACCGATTGCGCATTATGGCGCCGGCTTTGTTGGCAGCAGTGGTGGGGCCCTAGAGTGGAGTCACAACGCGAGGCAACGGAGGGGATAGTGAGTTCGCTGGATTCATCTCCCCAGGCTGTCCAAGGTTCACCGGCGGTCCAAGGCACAGAAGCAGCCAAGCAGATACCGCCCGCAGCAGTGGCACGCCTGACCATCTACCTGCGCGCGCTGAACACGCTGCTGTCCGAGGGCATCGAACGCGTATCTTCCGAATCCCTGGCGGAAGCGTCCGGCGTGAGCTCCTCAACGCTCCGCAAGGACCTGTCCTATGTGGGTTCCTACGGAACGCGCGGCGTTGGCTATGAGGTGCAGTACCTGAGCCGTCACATTTCCGCGGCCCTGGGGCTGACCCACGACTGGAAGGTCGCCATTGTCGGCGCGGGTAACCTGGGCAAAGCCCTGGCCCGCTACGGCGGATTTGAGTCCCGCGGCTTTGACGTGGTTGCCATTTTCGACGCCGACCAGATGGTGGTGGGCAATGAAGTGGGCTGGCTCCGGGTCAGTGACGCGGCGGACATGGAAGCCGTGCTCGCTCGGACCGGCGCCAACATGGTGGTCCTGGCACTTCCGGCCGCCGTGGCGCAGGCCGTGTGCGACCGAGTAGTGGCCGCCGGTGTCCGCAGCATCCTGAGCTTCGCCCCCGTAATGCTGCAGGTTCCCGACGGCGTCAACCTCCGCAAAGTGGACATGGCCACCGAACTGCAGATCCTCGCCTATCACGCACAGCGGGCGCAGACCCCGGACCAGACCGCCTAGACTTCTGCGGCGGGTGGTGGAGTCCACGCCCGTTGGGTGTGGTGCTGCTGGTGGAGCTACTGGCCGTAAGGGTTGCCCGGCGTGCCATACGGGCTACCGAACGTCTGCTGCTTGCGGAAGTAGGGTGCCGACGCCGGCAGGTAAAGCAGTACGATGGCTGCGATTCCCGCGAGAGTCCCCACGGTGCCAAGGCTCGGTACCCCGAAGAGGCCGAAAACGGACAGCGCCGCGAACACCGTGCCGAGGATGCGGGCCCAGTTCTTGCCCTTGCGTACGAAGAACGCCACCAGTGCATACAGCCCTGCACCGATGATGGCGATGACAATCAGAAAGCCGGCGAGGGCGCCTTTGATGTCCTCAAAGTTGAGCTGCGCACCCGAGCTTCCGCTGTTGCGGATGGCCTCATCGAAGGTGCTGCGCATCTGCGGATCGTTGAGCATGCCGATGCCCATCACGATGCTGATGACAAAGAGCACGCCGGAGGCAATCAGCAGCCAGAACGAGATATTGACCAGCTGGGGAACCCCGCTGGATCCCATGCCCTGCGGCTGCTCCGACGGATACTGGGCGTAAGGGGACTGCCCGTACGGCTGCTGGCCATAAGGCGGAGGAGCGGGCTGGCCGAACTGCGGGGCGTTCTGGCCGTACTGGGGCGGTGAGTTCTGGCCATACTGCGGGGCGTTCTGCCCATACTGCGGGGGAGTGGGCTGGCCATAGGGCGGCGGAGTGGGCTGCCCGGACTGCGGGGCGTTCTGCCCATACTGCGGCGCCGGAGGAGCGGGCTGGCCGAACTGCGGGCTGTTCTCGCCATAGCGGGGCTTCGGGGGCTGGTTGCCGGGCTCAGGCTCGTTCGGGACGGGAGGCGGGACGGGCGTGCTCATGAGCGGTCCTTTGCAGGTCGGATGTCAGTTCGGCTGCTGGGTGCAGTCCAACTGGCCTGCCCCCAGTACGGCTTACTCCCACCGTACCCCCGGGCAGTGCCGCAGCGGGTCATTCCAAAGAGGTATTCCCGGAGCCGCTCACACTGCACGCCACCCGCCCTGGTTTCCGGGCAAAACAAAGCACCCCGGCCGCCGGATTCCGGGGAATCGTGGCTGCCGGGGTGCTTCAGGGGGAAAACTATGCTGCGGGTGCGATGAACGCGAGCTCCAGGTTGATGGCAACCTTGTCGCTGACCAGCACGCCGCCGGCTTCGAGGACTGCGTTCCAGGTCAGGCCGAAGTCCTTGCGGCTGATGGTGGTTTCAGCCGAGACACCGGCGCGTGTCATGCCGAACGGATCCACGGCTACGCCGTTGAACTCGGTCTCGAGGGAAACCGGACGGGTGACGCCCTTGATGGTGAGGTCCCCGGTCAGTTCGTAGCCGTTGCCCACGGACACGAGGCCGTTGGAGACGAAGGAAATTTCCGGGAACTTCTCGACGTCGAAGAAGTCTTCGCCGCGGACGTGGCCGTCGCGGTTGGCATCGCCGGAGTCGAAGCTGGCGGTCTGGATGGTGGCGCTGATCTTGGAATCGGCCACGTTCTCAGCGAGGTCCAAGGTTGCTGCGGCATCCTTGAACTGGCCGCGCACCTTGCTGATGCCTGCGTGGCGGACGGTGAATCCGATTTCGCTGTGTGAGTTGTCGAGGGTCCAGGTGCCGGTGGTGACGTCTGCGGGAAGAGCCATGGTGTTTCTCCTTGGGTTTGTCGGGTGGTACTTCCGGATAGCTTGACGCTTCATTTGTTGAATTCTCAACTATCCGCTGCATCCAGTATAAACATGCATTTGCATGTTTTGTTCCCCGTTTTGAAACATTTTTCCAAAAGTTTGAGTTCTACTGGATGTAGAAGATTTCGGATCGCACGCCATCTTTGAGAAACTGGTACACATGCCCCAATCCACCGTCCATCTGCTCCGCCATGGCGAGGTCCACAATCCTGACCGCGTTCTGTACGGCCGGCTGCCCGAATTCCACCTCTCGGAGCTGGGCCGGGAAATGGCGCAGACCCTCGCGGACTACTTCGCCGAGCGTGCCGCACGCGGGGCCAGGATTGTCTATCTCGCGGCGTCGCCGCTGGTCAGGGCCCAGGAGACGGCAGCTCCCACGGCGGAAGCGCTGCACCTTCAGATCCATACTGATGAGCGCATCATCGAAGCGGAAAACTATTTCCAGGGCATGAGGGTCACCAAAGCCGAGCTCAGGAAGCCCAAGCACTGGCCGCACCTGGTCAACCCGTTGCGGCCCTCCTGGGGTGAACCGTACAA
The DNA here is from genome assembly GCA_035692345.1 of Arthrobacter sp. Lineage (GTDB taxonomy): Bacteria > Actinomycetota > Actinomycetes > Actinomycetales > Micrococcaceae > Arthrobacter. Next base: position 6,176 of record DASSIA010000211.1, read on the forward strand.
GGCA
>DASSIA010000212.1:0-3279 GCA_035692345.1 Arthrobacter sp.
GACCGAACTCATGAGGGAGCAAGGCGATACAGATGGTAAAGCAGCCCGTATCCATAAACGGCGTTGTCCGCTGGAAGGATGTGGGCCTCGCCGATCAGGCCAAGAGCGAACAGAAGGAGCGCAAGATGGTTGTACTTCGTCACGAAATCGGTGATGTCCTGCGCGATGTACGCCAGCGCCAGGGACGTACGCTCCGCGAAGTTTCGCACAGTGCCCGTGTTTCCCTGGGCTACCTCAGTGAAGTGGAGCGTGGACAGAAGGAAGCTTCATCAGAGCTCCTCTCGTCAATCTGCTCAGCCTTGGACGTGCCGCTGTCCAGCATGCTCAGGGAAGTCAGCGACCGCGTCGCCGTCGCTGAGGGCGTTGCCGTTCCGGACACCGTTCCCCAGGAATTCTCACAGCGCTATGGCCGCGACCTTGAGCGCGACCTGAGCGCTGAACTGAACAACGAACTCGCTAAGGGTCTGCTCTCCGGCGCACGGTAAGCCGCCCGCAGGAGCCAGACAGGAAATACAGCAAAGCCTCCGGCCATGGGCCGGAGGCTTTGCTGTATTCCGCTGCTATTTCCCGGTGTCGCCCTGTCCGGACGGGTCCTTCGCCAGGCCGTCGAGTTCAAAGATGGAGTTGAGCTTTGCCATGTATTCGGCCAGGGTCTGCAGTTCCTCCACCGGCCATTCGCCCAGCCGCTCACGGAAATCCTGGCGGCGCGCATCCTGGACCTGATGCATCTTTTCCTCGCCCTTTTCCGTGAGCCGGATCGACTGGGCCCTTCCGTCAGCGGGATCAGCTTCTTTGAAAACGAGCCCGATGCTTTCCAGGAAGGCGATCTGGCGGCTGACTGAGGGCTTTCCCACCCCGATGTTCATGGCAAGGTCCGTCAACCGGATGGGGCCTTCACGCCGGATCACGGCAAGCAGGCCGTATGCCGCCGGCTCCATGTCCGGGTGGACCTGCCGTGAGAGCTGATAGGACACCGAACGGGCGCGACGCCAAAAGAGACTGATCTGGTGTTCCACGGTATTCAAGGCCTGATCGACGGTGTCCTTATCGGTACCCGTCCCGGCAGGGACTGTTTCAGGAAGGCCTGTCTCAGGAAGGCCGTCGGCAGGGTTGCTCATGGCAACAATTCTAGGGTCCGGGACCGTGAGAGACTCTATTGGTGCGGATCAGTGACTATTGGCGGCTAATGGACGACGAATTCGGGGCCGGCTACTCCCGGGTCCTGAGCAGCACCCTGGTCCTGGCCGGGGCGGGCGGGCGCACTGCCGACGAGGCCCTCGCTGCCGGAGTCAGCCCCCGGCAGGTGTGGCTGGCCGTCTGCGACGTCCAGGATGTGCCCCCGGAGCGGCGCCTGGGCCGTGACGTTAAGCCCCGGCGCGACTGAAACTCTTAACCGCCGCGCAGCCGCGGGCCCCCTTGCGCCTCTTTCTGCCCTGACACGCCGCCGGAACTGTTCGAATATCTGTTCGGGTAAAGCTATGCTTTTCGTAGTGGTTATCCACATAGGCGATGTCATCCGGCCGGAATGTCAGCGGGTGCCATTAGCGTCAGAGATGACCAAGAAATGGCTGTTGAGGCCACTCCAAAGCGAGAAAGCATTAGAGGTGTGAACCATGGCGGCAGCCCCGGATCGTCAAAAGGCGCTCGACGCAGCGCTGGCACAGATTGACAAGCAGTTCGGCAAAGGCTCGGTCATGCGGCTGGGCGATGAAGTCCGTGCCCCCATCGAGGTCATCCCCACCGGATCCATCGCGTTGGACGTGGCCTTGGGAATTGGTGGCCTGCCCCGCGGCCGCGTGGTGGAGATCTACGGTCCGGAATCCTCCGGTAAGACCACGGTGGCCCTGCACGCCGTTGCCAATGCGCAGCGGCTGGGCGGCATTGCCGCTTTCATCGATGCTGAGCACGCCCTTGACCCGGAATATGCTGCCAAGCTTGGCGTGGACACGGACGCCCTCCTGGTCTCGCAGCCGGACACCGGCGAGCAGGCCCTCGAAATCATGGACATGCTGATCGGCTCCGGTTCGCTGGACGTCATCGTCATCGACTCCGTGGCCGCACTCGTTCCGCGTGCTGAAATCGAAGGCGACATGGGCGACAGCCACGTCGGTCTGCAGGCCCGCCTCATGAGCCAGGCCCTGCGAAAGATCACCGGCCGCCTAAGCCAGACCAAAACCACGGCCATCTTCATCAACCAGCTCCGTGAAAAGATCGGCGTGTTCTTCGGCTCCCCGGAGACCACCACCGGTGGTAAGGCCCTGAAGTTCTACGCCTCCATCCGCATCGACGTCCGTCGGATCCAGACGCTCAAGGAAGGTGCCGACTCCGTCGGTAACCGCACCAAGGCCAAGATCGTCAAGAACAAGATGGCCCCGCCCTTCAAGATCGCCGAGTTCGACATCATTTATGGCCAGGGCATCTCCCGTGAGGGCGGCATCATCGACATGGGCGTTGAGCACGGCATCATCAAGAAGTCCGGCTCGTGGTTCACCTACGACGGTGACCAGCTGGGCCAGGGCATGGAGAACTCCCGCCGGTTCCTGCGCGACAACCCCGAGCTGGCAGCCGAACTGGAGCGCCTGATCAAGGAAAAGCTTGGTGTCGGGGTAGCCAAACCTGCCGACACCGATGCCAAAGACACACCGAAGCTGAAGGCTGTTGACGGCTTCTAGGGATGCCGCGGATCTGACGGCAGGGCAGAGCACCGGATCGGGACGACGGCAGCGGAGGCGGGGCGGCGGACGCCCCGGTTTCGGGCCGGACGGACCCGATCCCGATGCTGCCATCACCGCAGACGCCGAGCCGGATCCCGCGTCAGCGGCGCGGGCCATCGTGCTCCGCCAGCTGACCGGTTCGGCCAAGACCCGCCTGCAGCTGGCCCGCAAACTGGCTGAGCGGAATATTCCCGGGGATGTGGCGGAGGCCGTCCTGGACCGGTTCCAGGAGGTCCGCCTCATCGACGACACTGAATTCGCGGACATGTGGGTGCGGAGTCGCTCGCAGTCGCGGAAGCTCGCCAAGGGTGCCCTTCGCCGCGAGTTGGCGGACAAAGGGATTGACCCGGAAACGGCGGCCGCCGCGCTGGAACAGCTATCCGACGCAGATGAGGAAGTGTCCGCCCGGCTCCTGGTGGAGCGAAAGCTCCGGACAGGCGCGGACCTTTCCGACCGCGCCGCGCGGGACAAAACAACCCGGCGGTTGGCGTCAATGCTGGCCCGCAAGGGCTACCAGCCATCGCAGGCGTTCCGGATCGTGGGCGAAGTGCTCGACGCCCGGATG
>DASSIA010000213.1:0-6451 GCA_035692345.1 Arthrobacter sp.
GGCTGCCGAGACACACGTTTGGATCAGTTGGCCGGGTTCGCCGTGGACCTCGTTGGTGCGAAGGTCACGGACCTGTCCGGCCAGGAGCGGAGTCAGGCAGCTGTGGCAGATTCCCATCCGGCAGCCGCTGGGCATCAGCACCCCGGCGTCCTCGCCGACGTCGAGCAGCGGAGTATCGCCGTCGGCGTCCACTTCCCGGTCCGACGCCTCAAAGGTGACCAGGCCGCCGTCGTGCCCCACGCCCCCGGCGAAAGTGGTGTTGAACCGTTCGATCATCAGATTGCCGGGATCGCCGGCGAGCGCAACGTCTGTGCCCGGGGCGCCGGCGGTGAGTGACGCCTGCTTCCACAGGGCCTCGGCGTCGTCCAGGAAACTGTCCGGGCCGCAGGCGTAGGCGGCCCGTTCTTTCCAGTCCGGGCAGACTTCGTCGAGCTCGGCCGTGGTGGTCAGGTCCATCCGGCCCTGCTCGCCGGTGTACCAGTGGGCCAGCCGGAAGTTGGGGAACTGGTCCGCCAGCTCGGCGAGTTCCTCGCGGAAAAGGCTGTCACCGGGGGTGCGCGCGGAGTGGAAAAGGACGACGTCGGCATCCGGGCGGCGGGGAACAAGCGTGCGGATCATGGACATCACCGGGGTGATGCCGCTGCCGGCGGTGACCATCAGGAGCGGCCGGGGGTGTTCAGGCAGGACGAAGTCGCCCTGCGGGGGTGCCAGGAAAAGAACGTCCCCCGGTTTGGTGGTGCGGACCAGGGTTCCGGAAACGGCGCCGACGTCGGTGACCGTGATGGCCGGGTCCTTGCCGGCGGGGGCGCTCAGTGAATAGGAGCGCCAGTGGCGGACGCCGTCCAGCTCAACGCCGATGCGTGCCCACTGGCCGGCGAGGTGCGAATGCCAGCCACGGCCGGGGCGGAAGAAGATGGTGGCCGACTGCGCCGTTTCCTGGACCACACGGGTGACCACACCGCGCAGCTGGCGCGCCGAGAACACAGGGTTGAAAAGCGCCAGAATATCTTCCGGTGCCAACGGCGTGGTCAAAACAGAAGCCGCCTGGGCCAGCTGACGTAGCCGGATCATGCAGTAGTACCTAAAGCGGCGCGAGCCATATGTCTCTCTCCTGACCGTTCCGCAGTCACGCTGTAATTATGGAAAATTGAGCCTCCAAGCCCGCTACAAGCCTAACGGCTGGGACCCATGGATGGTTCCCCCGGACCATTAGCAAGCATACTGAGCAATTGCTGCGGCACACGGCGGAACGCGCTGCCCGGTTGGCTCAGCGAGTGTCCCGTTCTTCGAATTCCTCGTCGAGGTCATGGTGCCGGAACTCGGTTTCGGGGTTCGGGCCGCCCTCCGCAACGTACTCATAGTCCAGCTGGCGTTGTACCTGGCTGTCCAGAACCTGCAGCTCCTTGTCCGGAACCGCGGACAGGTCATCCGGGAATTCGTCGTCCGGTGTCAGGTGTAGCTTCTCGGACATGCTGGGCCCTTTCTAGGCAGTGAGAAAAGCCGGACCGCAACGGCCCGCACATTCTCAGGATATTCCCTACACTGCGCATCACCCAGCGGAATTTGCCCCGGATCAGGAACGGGCGGGGCTCCAGCCGACGGCGGGCGCAATGTACCGGGCGATGTTGCCCAGCATTTTGGCATTGAAATCAACGCCCAGCTGGTTCGGCACCGTAACCAGCAGTGTGTCCGCTGCCTGGACGGCGGCGTCCGCGGCCAGCTGTTCGGCCAGGACATCCGGTGCCCCTGCATAGGTCTTGCCGAACCGTGCCGTCACCCCGTCAATGATCCCTACCTGGTCACGGCTGTCACGCAGCGCGCTGCCGGCGAAGTACCGGCTGTCCTCCTCGTCCACGATCGGCAGGACGCTGCGGCTGACCGACACCCGGGGCTCGTGACTGTGACCCGCCGCGGCCCAGGCCTCACGGAAGAGCCGGATCTGCTCCGCCTGCAGCTGGTCGAAGGGGACGCCGGTGTCCTCGGTGAGCAGCGTGGAGCTCATCAGGTTCATCCCCTGTCCGGCCGCCCACACAGCGGTACTGCGGCTTCCGGCTCCCCACCAGATCCGTTCCGAAAGGCCCGGCGACTGCGGCTGGAGCGGCAACAGGCCAATGGCGCCTCCGGCGTAGCGCGGGTCCGCCTCAGCCACTCCTGCACCACTGATGGCCTGCTGGAACCCGGCTGTATGCCGGCGGGCCATGTCGGCGTCGGTCTCCCCGTCGGCCGGGCTGTAGCCGAAGGCGGCGGCTCCGTTCCGGGCCGGTTCGGGTGAACCACGGCTGATTCCGAGCTGCAGCCGGCCACCGCTGATCAGGTCCGTGGCCGCGGCTTCCTCGGCCATGTACAGCGGATTCTCGTACCGCATGTCGATCACGCCGGTGCCGATCTCTATCCTGCTGGTGCGGGCGGCGATGGCTGCCAGGAGCGGAAACGGGGACGCCTGTTGCCGGGCGAAGTGGTGCACCCGGAAGTAGGCGCCGTCGATCCCGAGCTCCTCCGCAGCCACGGCCAGCTCGATGCCCTGGAGCAGGGCCTGGCCCGCGGTCCTGGTCTGTGAACCCTGGCCAGGGCCCCAGTGGCCGAAAGAAAGAAATCCAATGCGTTGCATGCCTCCCCCAACCTCCCCGCACCCCGCAGCATTCCCGGCTGACATGATGAATCCGTGAATACTCCTGCCGACGCTCCATCAATCGCCAAGACGGTACTGCTCTTCCTCCTGGCCGCCGGCGCTGAAATCGGCGGCGCGTGGCTGGTCTGGCAGTCCGTCCGCGATGGCAAGGACTGGTGGTGGGCCGGGCTGGGTGTTATTGCCCTGGGCCTCTACGGGTTTGTGGCCACGCTTCAGCCGGATGCCCATTTTGGCCGGATCCTGGCAGCCTACGGCGGGGTTTTTGTGGCGGGATCCCTTGCCTGGGGGATGGTCTTCGACGGCTTCCGCCCCGACCGGTGGGACATTGCCGGTTCCGTCATCTGCCTTGTGGGCGTGGCCGTGATCATGTTTGCACCGCGGAACGCGGGCTGACCTGCGGGGCAAACAGCTAAACTTGGTCCGTGTCCAGTAACCCGACCCCTCCGAGCAGTCCCCTGCCGCCGTCACGCGGGCGGATCGCCGAACGGCTGCTGCCCGGCGGCACCGAGCCGGACCCCCGTTTTACGCTCGCCAATGAACGCACGTTCCTCGCCTGGATCCGGACCGCCCTGGCGCTCCTGGCCGGTGGCATCGCCATTGAGGCCTTCACCTCAGGCCTGTTCCTGGAACCTGTCCGTAAAACCTTGGCAGTGTTGCTGCTGCTCCTGGGAATGCTGCTGAGCGGAGGCGCCGCCGTGCGCTGGATCCGCGTGGAGCGGAGCATGCGCAACAAGACTCCGCTTCCGCTGCCGCTCGTTGTGCCGCTGGTGGCGGCTGCCGGGGCGCTGGCTGCCGCCGTCGTCGTCGTCTTTATCCTCTGGCGTTAGCCGGTGGTCCGCAGCCGGCCGGTGGACCCCGGGCCACACGGGGATCCCGGGCTCCAGCCCGAACGCACCACGCTGGCGTGGGGGCGGACCATGATGGCGCTGGTGACGGTCAGCGCCATCTTCCTGCGCTGGCTGTCCCATTACGGCTTGCCCATCCTGGTTCTGTTCGGCGTTTCTGCGGGAGGCGCGGCCGCGATCTACCTGACCCAGCGCCGGCGGTATCTGGCCAGTTCCCACGGGATCGTCCACGAAAGGGCCGATGCCGATGCGCCTGCAGTCCTCTGGACCGCCTTTGCCGGGATTGCGCTGGGCGCGCTCGGCATCGGTATGGTGCTGGCCGGCTGAGCCGGCCGCACCAGGTCAGAACATCGGCAGGAAGAAACCGACGATCAGTGCCGCGGCACCTATGCCGGTGAGCAAACGGCCAAGCACGACGGCGGTCCGCCCCACGGGTTCGGGCGCTGCGGTCCGCCATTGGGTGGGGCGCTTGGGGTGGTAGTAGATGAGCAGGGTGTCGCCCACGGCCAGGTCCTTGATGTCATGGGGTGACATCGGAGCGTGGTGCACCTGGAACCTGCGGTCGAACCAGCGGAAGCCCGTCCCGCTTGCGTCCGCATAGACCACCGCTTCCGCCACGATCCATGGGTGGACAACCCGGCGCAGAAAACCGGAGTAGGCAAGCAGCGCAAGCCCGGACGGCAGGCATAGCCAGGTCATCACTTCCAGGATGGGACCAGCCATTTCGGGCGCAGTGGGCATGGTCATGATGGTACCGGTGGTTTGTTCCGGCAAGGCTCTGGCGCCTGCTGCGGCAACTCCCTACGCTGGGGGGACCGATCCGGACCGAAGGGGAAAACCATGAATGATCAGGATATTTTGGCCCGCATCCAGGCACTGGTGGCCGAGGAACACGAACTCCGTGAAGGCCCCCGCGGCAAGGAGACGGACCATGCGCGGCTCAAGCACCTCGAAGAAAGCCTGGACCAATGCTGGGACCTGCTCCGCCAGCGCCGTGCCAAGAGCGAATCCGGGGAGAACCCGAATGCTGCTGCCGAACGTTCCGTCAGCGAGGTGGAAGGCTACCGGCAGTAGGCTTCACGGCCGTGAGCCGCCGGTAACACCTCCGAAACCGTAGTCCCCGATCTGCAGGCGTGCGGCGCCGGTTTACATTCCCGAAACATGCCGGTCACGCAGACTTCACGCAACGGCCCCGGGCGTAACATGCCCGCAACGTAGACCGGCATTGCCTGAAACATGCGCCCGCGACCATGGAAGCGGGGGAAATGCGAGGGCCGGAGCGAAGAGTCCCGTGTTTTTCAGGCTCAACGCGAAGGGACCCGCAGATGGAAATCACTGCGCAACACGTCTGGCTGATGATATCGGCCGCAATGGTACTGCTCATGACCCCGGGGCTCGGCCTTTTCTACGGCGGCATGACACGGGCCAAGGCGGCGCTGAACATGATCATGATGAGCTTCGTCTCGGCCGGCATCGTGGGCGTTGTGTGGGTTCTGTGGGGATATTCCATGACCACCGGAGACGGCGTCCTTGGCATTTTCGGCAATCCGTTCGCCAACTTCGGGCTGCAGAACCTCATGGGTTCCCCGGACCTTCTCAAAGCCGGCTTCAGCGCCACCTTCGCCATGGTCACCGTGGCCCTGATCAGCGGCGCCATCGCCGACCGCGCCAAGTTCACCGCCTGGGCAGTGTTTGTACCCGTGTGGATCACCCTGGTGTACTGCCCGCTGGCCTACATGATCTGGGGCGGCGGGCTGATGAGTGCCGGCGGCGCCATCTCCGATGTCTTCGGCCAGGTCATTGACTTCGCCGGCGGCGCCGTCGTCGAAATCAGCTCAGGCACCGCCGCCCTGGTCCTCGCCGTGATTGTGGGCCAGCGCCACGGCTTTGCCAAGGATCCCAACCACCGCCCCCACAACATTCCCTTCATCATGCTTGGCGCGGCAATCCTCTGGTTTGGCTGGTTTGGCTTCAACGGCGGCGCCGCCACCACGGTGCAGCAGGCCGGCCTGATCTGGATCAACACCCTGATAGCTCCCGCTGCAGGCATGCTCAGCTGGCTCGTTACGGAAAAACTCCGCCATGGGCACCCCACCTCCCTCGGCGCCGCCTCGGGTGTGGTGGCAGGCCTTGTGGCCATCACACCGTCATGCGCCAATATCAGTCCACTGGCCGCAATAGGCCTGGGCCTGCTGGCCGGCGCCGCCTGCTGCGTGTTTGTTGACCTCAAATACCGGTTCGGGCTGGACGACTCCCTGGACGTGGTGGGCGTCCACCTCGGCGGCGGACTGATCGGAACACTGGCCCTGGGCTTCATCGCACTTCCCGTCAACGGCCAGGGCGGCGGCCTCTTCTACGGCGGCGGGCTCCAGCAGCTGACAGCACAGGCCGTAGCCGTGGTGGCCACCGTGATGCTGTCCGGCATCGTGACGCTGGTGATCGGGCTGGCAATCCACCGGACCATCGGGTTCCGGGTGAGCCGCGAGGCCGAACTGGTGGGCGTGGATCTGTCCGAGCATGCCGAGACCGCCTACGCCTTCGGCGGGCTGGGAAGCCACTTCAACCCGCTGGGCCACAGCCTCAGTGTGCCTGTCAACGCCCATGCGGATGCCGCTGGAGCCACCCGTCCCGCCAAGGAAGACACCTTCGCCTGAACGAAATATGCCTGCCCCTCCCGCTATGAATGTGAGGGGCAGGCGTTGTTGTGTGGTTGGCCCTTGTTGCAGTGGCCGCTCAGCCTTCGTCGCAGAGCAGCTGACGCCGCCCACCCGTCCCGGCTCGTCCTGCCGTTCACCACGCGCACGACGGCGGCCGGCCAGTAGGCAGCGTCCCTCGCCCTGCCGGGTCCCGGCTCAGTCGGCCAGGATCCGGTAGAGCGCGCGGCGGGTTTCGTCGAGCTTTTCCACGGCCGCAGTGCGCTGCTCGTCGGTGGCGGCGGCACGGAACTGATGAATGACGCCCATCAGCTTTCCCACAC
>DASSIA010000214.1:0-5032 GCA_035692345.1 Arthrobacter sp.
CGGCTACCGGCTCGCTGAACTCATGCTGGAGCTGGTGCGGCGCGGCACCCTCTGCGGCTGGGCTGCACGGAAGGAGGCCGCGTGGCGGAAGTTCGAGCCGGACGCAGCCTAGGGTCCCGCCGCCGCTTCGCCGGAGCAGGCATGGTCCAGGCCTGCCGGGCCGGGCCGGTGCCCGCCTCCGATGGGCGTCTTTGAGGTCCGCTTTGGGAAAACCGTGAGACAATGGTTGCCGAGACCCGGTTGGGTCCGTGGATTAAGTGCATGTGATGAGGCCCTGGCGGGAACATTACAGCCGCTCCGGCAGTTCTACTTGTAGACTCTGCCGGCCGTGGTTGCACCTGATGTTCATCACGGACTTGACAGGGTCATAGTGGTGTTGCCCGTATGGTGATTCCACAGACCGCCGCTAGAAAGGTTTTCTGTGACCCCGTCTTCCGCGAAGAAGGAACCCGCCGCCCAGGACGATTTGTCCCCTGAGGCGAAGCAGGCTGCAACGAACGCCAAGCGAGCAGCGACGCGGGCAGCCAACAAAGCCGTCAAGGACGCCGCCGCCGGTGAAGCCGGCGTGGACGGCAAGCCTGAGCCCAAGAAGCGCGGGCCCAAGCCCGGCGCCAAAGCCGCTGCCGAAGCAGCGGGAAAGTCCGCACGCGGCTCGGACGCCGATGATGACGACGTCGAAGAAGATCTCGACGACATCAACATTGCCGAGGACAGCGAGATCGACGCCGCCAAGGCCGCCTCGGCAGCCTCGGGCAAGGGCTTCGTCTACTCGGATGCCGACGACGACGACGCCCCTGTGCAGCAGGTCATGTCGGCCGGCGCCACGGCTGACCCTGTAAAGGACTACCTCAAGCAGATCGGTAAGGTTGCGCTGCTCAATGCCGAGCAGGAAGTCGACCTCGCGCTCCGGATCGAAGCCGGACTCTTCGCTGAAGAAAAGATCAACGCCGACGACGGTTCGATGGACCCCAAGTTCAAGCGTGAACTTGAGTTCGTCATCCACGACGGCAAGCGCGCCAAGAACCACCTGCTCGAAGCCAACCTCCGCCTGGTGGTCTCGCTGGCAAAGCGCTACACCGGCCGCGGCATGCTGTTCCTGGACCTCATCCAGGAAGGCAACCTGGGCCTGATCCGCGCTGTCGAGAAGTTCGACTACACCAAGGGCTTCAAGTTCTCCACGTACGCCACATGGTGGATCCGCCAGGCCATCACCCGCGCCATGGCGGACCAGGCCCGCACCATCCGCATCCCCGTGCACATGGTTGAAGTCATCAACAAGCTGGCCCGCGTGCAGCGCCAGATGCTTCAGGACCTGGGCCGCGAACCCACACCCGAGGAACTGGCCCTCGAACTGGACATGACTCCGGAGAAGGTCGTGGAGGTCCAGAAGTACGGCCGCGAGCCGATCTCCCTGCACACCCCCCTGGGCGAAGACGGTGACTCCGAGTTCGGCGACCTCATTGAGGATTCCGAGGCCGTGGTTCCCGCGGATGCCGTGAGCTTCACGCTCCTGCAGGAACAGCTGCACTCCGTCCTGGACACCTTGTCCGAGCGCGAAGCCGGCGTGGTGGCCATGCGTTTCGGCCTGACCGATGGCCAGCCTAAGACTTTAGACGAAATCGGCAAGGTCTACGGTGTTACGCGTGAGCGTATCCGCCAGATCGAATCCAAGACCATGTCCAAGCTCCGCCACCCGTCGCGGTCGCAGGTACTCCGGGACTACCTGGACTAGATCAGGACGCAGGCAGCGCGGGTCAGCTTCCGCCCATCCTCTTCGGATCATGGGTGTGAAGCAGGCCCGCGTTTCCTGTCCGGGGCTTAAGCAAGAACAGGACCCCTCCAGCAGGAGGGGTCCTGTTCTTTTGAATGCCGGCCTCGGTGTGTGCCGGCTCAGTCGACGGCTACGGGAGCCTTCTCGTGAAGCCTGCCCGTCTCATCGTGCCAGTCGGAGCTCAACGGCCTCAGCGTAGCCTCGATTGCACGGGCATGGTGGCCGCAGAAAAGCAGCTCACCGCCGGAGGACTCGAGTACAACGCGGACATATGCCTGAGCTCCGCAGCGATCGCACCGGTCCAGTGCGTTGAGTGTGCGGTCTGCCACTGCTGTTGTCATGTCGGCCTCCTTAGTAGATCTGTATGTCCATATAACCAGTATTCGTACCAATCCCATCGCAAGGACGGGTCAAGTTCGCTGTCCGCGTAGCCGCAAGAATCGATCAAGCCGACCGCGGGTGGTTACGGAAGGATAACGGGCGGCCTGGCTGCCGGCCCGCACGTGTGGCAGGCGGTTGTCCCCGGCGATGCCGACTAGGCTTGATGGAGCGCCCGCAGCGCCAGTTGTTCCGTCACTGAAGGAGTTCACTACCCGTGGCACCAAGTTCTGATTACACCGCCCGGCACCTTTCGGTCCTGGAGGGCCTTGAAGCCGTCCGCAAACGTCCCGGCATGTACATCGGCTCCACCGATTCGCGCGGGCTGATGCACTGCCTGTGGGAGATCATCGACAACTCGGTGGATGAGGCCCTGGCCGGTTTTGGGCATGACATCAAGATCATCCTGCACGCGGACAATTCAGTGGAAATCCACGACGACGGCCGCGGCATCCCCGTGGACGTGGAACCCAAGACGGGCCTCACCGGCGTCGAAGTGGTTTTCACCAAGCTCCACGCGGGCGGCAAGTTCGGTGGCGGTTCCTACACGGCTTCGGGCGGCCTGCACGGCGTCGGTGCCTCCGTGGTGAACGCCCTGTCGGCGCGACTGGACGTGGAAGTTGACCGCGGCGGCAAGACCTACAAAATGTCGTTCCGGCGCGGTGAACCGGGACGCTTCCAGGACCAGGGATCCAAGCTGGACCCCTCGGCAGTGTTCGCGCCGTTTCTGGACGGCTCGGTGCTGGACGTTGTGGGCAAGGCAAAGCGCGGCGTGACGGGGACGCGGATCCGCTACTGGGCGGACCGCCAGATCTTCACGCCCGACGCCAAGTTCTCCTATGACGAACTGGCCGCCCGCGCACGGCAGACCTCGTTCCTGGTACCGGGACTTAAGCTCACGGTCCGGGATGAGCGCAGGCTGGCCGGTACCCCCGGCGAAGCCGCCGGCCACGAAGAGGTGTTCCACCACGACGGCGGTCTCTCCGAGTTCGTGGAGTTCCTCGCCGCCGATCCCGCTGTCACCGACGTCTGGCGGCTCCACGGTTCGGGCAAGTTCAAGGAAACCGTGCCCGTACTGGACGAACGGGGACACAGCCAGCTGGCCGAGGTTGAACGCGACTGTGAAGTGGATGTGGCGCTGCGCTGGGGCATCGGCTACGACAGCACCGTGCGCAGTTTCGTCAACATCATCGCCACGCCCAAAGGCGGCACCCACCAGGCAGGCTTCGAGCAGGCGCTGGTCAAGACGTTCCGTAAGGCAGTGGAGGCCAACGCCCGCAAGCTGAAGGCCGGCAACGACAAAATCGAGAAGGATGACATCTTCGCGGGCCTGACCGGTGTCCTGACGGTCCGGCTGGCCGAGCCGCAGTTCGAGGGCCAGACCAAGGAGATCCTGGGCACGTCCGCGGTCCGCGCCATCGTCTCGAAGGTGGTGGAGCACGAAATCACCGCCAAGCTGAACTCAGCCAACCGCAACGACAAGGCCCACTCCGCGCTGCTGCTGGAAAAGATCGTCAGCGAGATGAAGTCGCGGATTTCGGCACGGGTCCACAAGGAGACACAGCGGCGCAAGAATGCCCTGGAAACCTCGTCCATGCCCACCAAGCTCGCAGACTGCAGGACGGACGACGTCGGCCGTTCCGAGCTGTTCATCGTGGAAGGTGACTCCGCGCTGGGAACCGCCAAGCTGGCACGGTCCTCTGACTTCCAGGCGCTGCTGCCCATCCGCGGGAAGATCCTGAACGTGCAGAAGGCTTCCGTAGGCGACATGCTCTCCAACGCGGAATGCGCCGCCCTGATCCAGGTGGTGGGCGCCGGTTCGGGCCGCAGCTTTGACATCAGCGCGGCCCGGTACGGCAAAGTCATTCTGATGACCGACGCCGACGTCGACGGCGCCCACATCCGGACCCTGCTGCTGACCCTCTTCGTCCGGTACATGCGCCCCATGATCGACGCCGGACGGGTCTACGCTGCCGTGCCCCCGCTGCACCGGGTGGAGGTCATCAACGCCGGGCAGAAAGCCAACGAGATGATCTACACCTACTCGGAGGCGGAACTCCATGTGCTCCTGGCCCGGCTGGCCAAGGAGGGCAAGCGCTACAAGGAACCGATCCAGCGGTACAAGGGGCTGGGCGAGATGGACGCCGGACAGCTTGCCGAAACCACCATGGACCCGCGGCACCGGACGCTCCGGAAGGTGGGGATAGACAACGCCAAGCATGCGGAGGACACCTTTGACCTGCTGATGGGTTCCGACGTTGCCCCGCGCAAGGACTTCATCATCGCCGGGGCCTCCAGCCTGGACCGGGAGCGGATCGACGCCTGACCACATGGCGATGGGTTTGTCAGCAGTCAGCCGCAGGGCGGCAGTCAGCCCAGGAGGCCCGGCACGATCAGCAGGGCCGTGGGCAGTGCCAGGAGCAGGGCGCAGCCGGCAAGCACCATCCCGCGGGCGGCGGCGCGCAGTTGCGGCCGCGGGGAAAGCAGCCGGCTGACCCGGGAAACAGTGGTGCGGGCGGAACCTGACGCGGCGCCGCCGGTCGCCTCAAGCCCGTCCAGGGCCAGGCCCGGATGTGTGGCAGGGATGGCAGTGGCCGCCATGCCTGCCGAATTGCCCGCCCGCGGACCTCCGGTAGATCCGCTGGCCACAATCGCGATCGCCTTGATGAGGGTGGCTTTGCTTTCCGTTCGCAGTGCGACGTCGTCCGCCAGCATTTCGATGAGCGAGTTCACCGCTTCCTGCGCCAGGCGGGTCGTGGGAAGCCAGGGGAGCGCCTGGCGCCACGCGGCGAAAGCCCAGAGCAGGAGATGGTGGCGCTGGCTGAGGTGGGCATTCTCATGGCTCAGCACAGCCCGTAATTCGGCTGGTTCCAGTGCGGCCAT
>DASSIA010000215.1:0-3678 GCA_035692345.1 Arthrobacter sp.
GCTGTGCACGGCCATCGGATCGCTGCTGGCACTTCCGACGGCGGGACTTGTGGTGGGCAGGATCGGCACCGCAAACGCAGTGCGCGCCGGAGGGCTCCTCGCGGCCCTGGCCGCGGTGGGCATTGCGCTCTCCCTCTCGGCGGAATCGATTCCCGGCACCGCCATTGCGCTGTTCTTCTTCGGCATCGGCATCGGGCTGTGGGATGTTTCTCAGAACATTGAAGGGGCCGACGTCGAGCACAGGCTGCGGCGGACCATCATGCCGCAGTTCCATGCTGCCTTCAGCGGCGGGGCCTTTGTGGGGGCCCTGATCGGTGCGGGCCTGTCAACCATGGGGGTTGGCCTGCCGTTGCACCTGCTGGTCATCGCAGGCGTGGTGGTAGTGGTCGCCGTCGTGGCGCCCCGGTTCTTCCTCCCCCACCTGGCCCACGCCGTCCCGGTGGAGGGTGAGCCGAGGGCTGCGAAAGGGCCATCAGCCTGGCGTGACAGCCGCACCCTGCTGATCGGCGTGGTGGTCCTGGGCGCGACACTCACGGAGGGCGCCGGAAACGACTGGATCGCCAAAGCAACGGTTGATGGCCTGGGTACCGCGGAATCCACGGGCGCCTTGATGTTTGCGCTGTTTGTCCTCGCGATGACGGCGATGCGGCTCTTCGGCGGCCGGGTGATCGACAGCTACGGCCGGGTCGCGGTGCTCCGGGCAAGCATGGGCGCGGCGGCCGCGGGCCTGGGCCTGTTTGTGCTGGCGGATAACATCTGGCTGGCCGGGGTGGGGGCCGCGCTGTGGGGCGTTGGCGCGGCGCTGGCCTTCCCGATGGGAATGTCGGCTGCCGCGGATGATCCCAAGCACGCGGCCGCCAGGGTCTCGGTTGTCTCCACCCTGGGGTATGTTTCCTTCCTCGCCGGCCCGCCCCTGCTGGGCTACCTGGGCGATCTCACGGGAATCCACCTGGCGCTGCTGGCGATCCTCGCCCCGATCCTGGTGGCCCTGCTCCTCGCTGGAGCCGCCAGGCCGCTGCCCTCCAAGTAGCCGCTGTCCGCCACATAGGGAAGCCCCACAGCCCCTCATCATCCGAGCGGACTACCCTGATTGACCCCTGAATCATCCCTGAGACCGGCGAATTCGGCGTGGGCCGTCTGTACCGTGGAAAGTACACACCCATCTCCGCCGCATCCTGCGGCCGCAAGGCTGCTGCTGGAAGGAACACATCCATGATTGAGGCAAAAGGCCTGACAAAGGTGTACGGCGAGAAAACCGCCGTCGCCGGAGTCGATTTCACCGTCGAGGCAGGCCGGGTCACCGGTTTCCTCGGCCCCAACGGCGCCGGCAAATCCACCACCATGCGCATGATCATGGGACTGGACCGGCCGACGTCGGGCACGGTCACCGTCAACGGCGCCCCGCTGGTCCAACACGCAGCGCCAATGCGTGACGTCGGTGCGCTCCTGGACGCCAAAGCGGTCCACACCAGCCGTACCGCCTATAACCATCTGCTGGCGATGGCGGCCACGCACAGCATTCCCAAGAAGCGCGTTCACGAGGTCATCGAAATGACCGGCCTGGCCGAAGTGGCCAAGAAAAAGGTGGGTGGCTTTTCACTCGGCATGGGCCAGCGGCTCGGGATTGCCGCGGCCCTGCTGGGAGACCCGCAGACCGTCATCCTGGACGAACCCGTCAACGGGCTGGACCCGGAGGGTGTTGTCTGGGTCCGCAACCTGGTCAAGTATCTGGCCTCCGAGGGACGCACAGTGTTCCTCTCCAGCCACCTGATGAGCGAGATGGCTGTCACCGCGGACCACCTGATCGTGATCGGCCGCGGCAGGATCATCGCCGACGCCCCGATCCGGGACATCATCAACGGCCAGGGCCGGATCCGGACCCGGGTCCGCACCGACCAGCCCGACCAGCTGATGCGCCTGCTGGCCGGCGACGGCGTTTCCGTGGAGCTGCAGGAGAACGAACTGCTCGAGGTCAGTGGCCTGGATCCGCACCAGATTGCCCGCGCCGCACTTGACAGCCACACCCTGATTTACGAACTCACGCCGCTGCAGGCCAGCCTTGAGGAGGCCTACATGGAGCTGACCAAGGATGAGGTCGAATACCACTCGCATATCACGACGGATGCCCCGGCCTCCGCTCAGTCCGGAGGTAACTAAGCCATGAGCTCAACCACCGTTGAACCCACCCCGTCCGGCCGCGGAGCACATTCCGCGGCAACCGCCGCCACCGCGGCCTCAGGCCGGCTGTCCGGCCCGCTGTCCGGCGACGCCACCAGCACCGGCCCGGGCCCGTCCTTCCTCCGCGTGCTGAACTCCGAGTTCATCAAGTTCCGCACCCTGCGGTCCACGCTGATCCTGCTGGGCTCCACCATCGTGGTGATTGTGGGCATCGCGGCCCTGGCGTCTTGGGGCATAGGGCAGGCCCTGCAGCAGGCCGGTGCGGACCCGCGCCGGGCTGCCGCCTTGGCGGCCCAGGGTGACATCGCCGCCTCCGCCCCCGGCGCCGGCATCTCCTTCGCGCAGCTGATCCTGGGTTCGCTGGCGGTGCTGATCATCAGTTCCGAGTTCACCACAGGCATGGCCCGGTCCACGTTCACCGCCGTCCCCAAGCGGACCCCGGCTTTCCTGGCCAAACTCATTGTTGTTGTGGTGTCCGCCTTCCTGGTTTCCGCCCTCTCGCTCTACTTGGCCGGTCTGGTGGCCGTGCCCATCTTCGATCAGTACGGGCATACCCTGGATGTCTCCAGCGGCCACTACATCGGAACCCTTTTCATCAAGAGCGCTTACGTTGCCGCCGTGGCGGCGATCGGTCTGGCCTTGGGGGCCTTGATCCGGAACTCCGCGGGCGGCATCATGAGCCTCGTTGGAATCTTCTTCGTCCTGCCGATTGCCCTGCAGATCATCCAGGGCGACTTCGTCAAGGAACTCCGCAAGTTCATCCCGGACAACACCCTGGCTCCCATGACAGCCGCAGAACACGTTACGGACACGCTGGAAGCGTGGCAGGCCGCGCTGGTCCTGGGCGCCTGGGTGGTTATCCCGGTGGTGCTGGCCGCCGTCCTGCTGAAGAAGCGCGACGTCTAGCCGCCGCACCGCCTAGGCTCACACCATGAAGGAAGAAGCATCAGCAAGGGACGCGCCAGCTGACGCGTCCCTTGCCGAAATCACGGCCAAACGCCGCGGCGTCATCCGCCGTTACCTGTACCAGCATCCGCGGGTGATGGACGCCGTGGTGGCCCTCAGCTATGCCCTGCTGGTGACGCCGACCGTGGTGGATGCGGTGCAGTCCGGCGGCTGGCTGGCAGCGTTCCTCCTCATCTCGGTGGCCGGCGGGCTGTTCTTCCGCCGTTCCCACCCTGTGGCGCTGGTGGCCTTTGTGGCTGTGGTGGAGGTAGCCGTGACGCTCCTTCATCCGTGGGGTTCCAACGTTTCGGCCGGGCTGTGGTTCTCGCTCTACGCCGTGGCCGTGGTTCATACCCGGCGGTTTGCGCTCATCACGCTTGCGGCCGCCACAGCGCCCTTGGCGCTCCTGTACCTCCTGGCCGCCGTGGGGCCCATGGAGCCTTCCATGGTCCATGAATCGGGGCGCAACCCGGCTGAATTCCAGCTCCTGACGAGCATTGCCGCCGGCGCCGCCATCACCTTGTCCAACGTTATTGCCGCCGGGATCGGCATCTC
>DASSIA010000216.1:0-13051 GCA_035692345.1 Arthrobacter sp.
GCCCAGGACGAAGGTCAACTCATCGGCCGTGCCCTCGTAAGACATCGCCGTATCCAGGTCCTTGCCCGCGTCTTTGCCTCGCGAAGTCAGCGCCATCCACCGCACACGGGCCAGCGGGCCCACCTGGGGGCAGCTTGCACCAGCAAGGAATGCGGCCGCGATGACGGCCACGGGAAAGGATTCCGCTTCGGGCAGAGCCCATGCCGTGCCGATCAGCGCCAGGACCGCCAGGCTGTTGAGCACCGCCGCAACCAGGAGGACGGGACGCTGCCCCTTCCGGTCGGCGAGCGCGCCGAATACCGGGGCACCAAGTGCTGAGCCGATCCCCACGGAACCGGCGGCAGTCCCGCCCAATGCGTAGGAACCGGTCACCGACGTGACAAGGGTCAGGGCGCCCACGGTAAGCATGGCCAGGGGCAGCCGGGCGAACAGGCCGAGGGGAATGAAGCTCCGGCCGGCGAGGTGCGGCAGCCGGGCGAACCGCCCGGTGGGTGGAGACTGCGGGGCATCGTTCGACGGCGGGAGTAATGCTTCCGTGGAAGCAGACAGGGAGGACGCAGGCGTTTGGTTCAAAGTTCCGGGCTCCTTCAGTAATGCGCATCGTCCCTCCTCCCGATGCGCGCGACCCGGTAACTGTTCGATTATATGCCGGATTGGACCAGCTCAGCCCGCCGTTGCCCCGTCACACCAGTGCCTCGGCGGCGTCAGAAATACGCAGCGTGGAACCGTTCCGGCCCTTGAGGACCTGGAGTTGGGTCCCGATGCGCTGTTTCATCTCCCCGACGTGGCTGACGAGTCCCACAACGCGTCCGCCGTCGCGCAGGCCTTCGAGTGCATCCATCACCTGTTCCAGGGATTGCTCGTCCAGGCTGCCGAAACCCTCATCCACAAAGAGCGTCTCGATCTGGATGCCACCGGATTCCTGCTGCACAACGTCTGCCAGCCCCAGCGCCAAGGACAGCGACGCCATAAAGGATTCGCCGCCGGAAAGGGTGGAGGTGTCGCGGCGGTGTCCGGTCCACTGGTCCACCACCTCCAGGCCCAACCCGGACTTCGCGCCACGGGCGGCCTTGGCGTCTGAATGCTGGAGCAGGTAGCGGCCGTCGCTCATGGCAACCAGCCGCTCGGACGCCGCCAACGCCACCTGTTCAAGCCGTGCCGCGAGGACGTAGCTGTTCAGGCTCATGCGGTACGTGTTGTCCCCGCGTCCGGCGGCGGTGTCGGCGAGGGCAGTCAGCAGCCGGGCGTGTTCCCTCGGCTCCCGTCCGGACGCGGCCAGCTGTTCGTAGGCATTGCGGACGGTGGCGAGCGATTCCACGCAGCGCGCAGCAATGCCGGCCGCGAGATCGGCGGCGCGGGCGTCCTGCCCGGCCTGCGCAGCCGCGGCTTCCAGCTCCGCAACCAGCGCCTCGTCCACCGTGGGTTGGGTTGTGGCCTCCTTCAGTGCGAGCAACACATCCTCGGACGCGAACAGCTCGGCGATCCGCGCCTGTTCGTCATGGCCGGCCCGCACCTCAGCCTGCAGTGCAGCCGCGTCCGGACCCGACAACAGCTGTTCCCGGGCCTCCTCCGCGGAGCTGAAACCTGCCTCCGGCAGGGCCCGCTCCAGCTCGATCCGTGCTTCCTCCGCCCGGCCCGTGGCTTTGTCGAACATGGCCCGGGCCTCCACGGCCTTCTCCAGTGTGGCGGCGGCATCCTGCAGCGAACGGAGCCGGTGCGTGAGGCTGCGGTGACCGCCGCGCAACGTGGCCAGTGCGCCGTCAAGGGACGCCAGCTGGTCCCTCACTCCTGACAGTTCAGTGGTCACCTGCGCGAGTTCGGAGGCTGCGCTTCGCCTGGCGGTATCGGCTGCCGCAATCCTGGCCTCCGCCGCATCAAGTTGCTCCCGGAGGTCCGCGAGGCTCTTCACCGCAAGCTGGGACTTTCCGGCAGCGATGCGCGCCGAATCGAGGGCCCGGACAGCGTCCTCTTCGGGGGTGTCCCCGCCTTGGCCTGCGAGGACAGCCACCACCTGGTTCGCTTCAGCCAAATCACGGGCCAGCTGCGCCAAGGTCGCTTCGGCGGCCTCATGTGCCTGCTG
Organism: Arthrobacter sp.; assembly: GCA_035692345.1. GTDB lineage: Bacteria > Actinomycetota > Actinomycetes > Actinomycetales > Micrococcaceae > Arthrobacter. The sequence continues at coordinate 2,081 of DASSIA010000216.1, forward strand.
GGCGGCTTCCTCCGCGTGGCTGAGGCCCAGCGCGGACGCCGCAGCCTCTGCCGGAAACGGATGGTCCGCACTCCCGCAAACGGGGCAGGCCGCCCCCTCAGCCAGCTGGGCAGCGAGTTCAGCGGCGGCGTTGGCGAGCCGTTCCTCCCGCAGGTCCAGCCAGCGGCGTTTCTTCTCGAGCTGGATCTCGCGGGAGGCGGAGTGGCGCTCCGTGGCCGCCTCCTGTGCCCCCCGCGCAGCCGTGTGGCGGCGCACGATGTCAAGGAGTTCCCCGGCCGCAGCGGCTTCCTTGGCATGCAGGACGGCGGCTGAGGCCAGTTGCTCCAACGGTTCCAGGCCGGCTGCAAGGCCATCCTTCTCCGCGCTGACGCTCTCGAGAAGGAGGCCGAGGTCAATGTCTTTTTGGGTGAGTTCCTGCTGCCTGGTGCTGAGTGCGGTGCGTCGGGCAACCAGCGCATGGAGGCGTTCTTCGTCCGGCAGCCTGGCTTCCACTACGGCCAGGAGGGAGCGGAGGCGGCTGAGTTCACCGGTGATGTCCAGCGCCCCGGCTGCTGAAAGCCCGGCATCGGCCTGGTCCGCATCCAACGCGACCAGGTCCAGCTGCTCCAGTTCGGCATCTTCGTCCGCTGCCATGCGCAGCAGGGTCATGGCGGATTCCATGGCTCCCGCCGCGTGCCGCACCTGGGTCTGGCTGGACTGGACGGCCTGCAGCTGACCGGTGAGAACCTCGGCGTTGCGGTGTTGTTCGAGCCGCGCCGCATGAAGCTCAAGGGCCGGCAGCGACGCCTCAGCGGCTGCCTTCCGGGCCTCGGCGGCTGCGAGCCTGCGGTGCCGTTCCCGCCGCGCGGCCTCGCTTTCGAGCCGCGCAGACGCCTGCCGGCTAACGGCCGCTGCCGCCTCCGCAGCGGCGGCGAGTTCCGCTGCACGGTGGGTCACCGTTTCCTGCAGCCATCCGATCCGGGCAGTGGATTCTTCCCGGGCAGGAGCCCCGGAATCGTCAACGGCCAGCGCGGCGGCCTCGGCTTCGGCGCGCGCCGCCAGCAGCTCAAGCTCCCCGTTCAGCCGCGCCACATCGTTCCGCGCGGCCTGGGCCTGCGCCGACAGTTCCTGTTCCAGCGCCTCGAACCGCTGGGTGCCAAAGAGCTTCTGCAGCAGTTCCAGCCGGTCCGCTGCCTTGGACCGCAGGAAGGCGGCAAAATCGCCCTGCGGCAACATCACCACGCGGGTGAACTGTTCCCGGTCCATTCCCAGCAGCGCGGTGATTTCAGCACCGGCTTCATCGTTGCGTCCGGATTTCTCAGTCCAGGTCCCGCTGATCCGTTCCCGGAGGAGCGTCTTGGCCTGTTGCGTGGTGAACCCGTTCTTTCCGCGGGCGCTGGGCTTATCCCACGCCGGAGACCTGGTGACTTCGAAGTGGCGGCCCTGGGCGGAAAATTCGCAGGTGACGGCGGGTTCGAGCGCCGGTTCGGCATGATCGCTGCGGAGGCGCTTACCTTCCTGGCGCGCCCCGGGCACGGATCCGTACAGGGCAAAGCAGACCGCGTCCAGCACACTGGTCTTCCCGGCTCCGGTGGGGCCGTTGAGGAGGAAGAGCCCGTGGGCGCTTAACCTGTCGAAGTCGATTTCCTCGGTGCCCGCAAAGGGCCCGAAGGCGGAAATGACCAGGCGGTGGATCCTCATAGCGACCCCTCCCGGAGCCGCACGTTGTCCAGCGCCGCGGCGATGGCCAGCCGCTCGGCGTCGTCCGCGTCCCGCCCACGCACATGATCCAGGAATCCGCAGCAGACCGAGAGATCATCCTGTGCTTCGGCGAGCCTGGTGCTGTAGCTTTTCAGCGCCTTGACGGCGCCGCCCTGCGGATCAAACCCGAGGACGAGGGTGTCCGGAAAACGCACCCGCAGCCGCTCCATGGCCTGCGCCGGCCGTTGCGCGTCCGTCAGGGTGATCTGGCAGTATGCGTCCTCGGCCCACCCGTGGTCCGAGGACTCGAGGAGCTCCGAAATTTCGCCGCGGAGTACGGCCAGCTTCCGCGGAGCTGCCCACGTCAGCTCCGACACCCCGGCCACACCGTCCGGGCCGACGTCGATCAGCCAGCTTCCCTTGGTGTGGTTGGCCTCGGAGAACGAGTAGGCGAGGGGCGATCCCGAATACCTGACCTGCGGCGACAACGCCTGCCGGCCGTGCAGGTGCCCCAGCGCGGTGTAGCTGAATCCGTCGAACAGGTCCAGGGGCACGGCTCCGACTCCACCGATGCTGAGGTCCCGTTCGCTGTCGGAGCTGATCCCGCCGCTGGCGAACGTGTGGGCCAGGACCACTGAATGGACGGTTCCCGCTGCGTTGCGCTGCGCGAGGTCTGCCCGGATGCGGTCAGTGGCGGCGCGGGTGACTTCGAAGTGGCTGGCCGTTTCGGCACCGAGCTGTTCGGCGACGAGGCGCGGTTCCAGCCACGGGATGCCGTAGATGGCCAGGACGGCGCCGGGCGCCTCACCATCGCTGGTGTCCAGCGGCAGGATGATTGGCTGGTCCAGGTCCGCGAGCCTGGTCCGCAGGTGGACGCCGCCCCGTTCCAGGAGCCGGGAGGCGAATCCCAGCCGGATGGCGGAGTCATGGTTACCGGACGTCAGCACTACCGTGGCACCGGCTGCCGTCAGCCGCACCAGGGCGTCGTCCAGCAGGCCCACGACGTCGACGCCCGGCAGGGCGCGGTCGTAGACATCACCGGCGATCAGGACAACGTCAACGCCGTTCCCCGTGACGGTGCTGACGAGCTGATCAACAAATGACCGCTGGGCGTCCAGCATCCCGACGCCGTGGAAGGACCGGCCCAAATGCCAGTCCGATGTGTGCAATAACCGCATATTCCTACGCTAGCGGCTGCCACCGACAGTTAAGGAAACCGCCGCAGCAGGCCGTCGCCCACCCAGTCCGGCTAGCCGCGCTTTCCGTCGAAGAATTCCTGTGCCTCGTTGTTGCTGTCCCGTGCTTCAGGGGCGGCCTTGGCCGGGGCCGGCTCAACGACGCCGTCTGCGTCCCCGTCGTCGTATTCCTCAACATCGTCGGCATCCTCATCGTCAAAGGCTGATCCGTCCGCGGCCGGCCCAGTGACGGCAGGCGACGGTTCAGCGAACCCACGGAAGACCAGCCCGGCGATGGCAGCGCCCACCACGGGAGCAACCCAGAAGAGCCACAGCTGCTCGAGGGACCAGCCGGAGCTGAAAACGGCAGAGGCAGTGGCACGTGCGGGGTTGAAGGGCGCGTTGCCGACAGACTGTCCAAGCTGGAGCAAAACGGCGAAGGCGAGGCCAACGGCCACGGCAGACGCTGCCCTGTTGATGTTGTTCCGCGCCGTGGTGCCCAGGAAAACTGCGACCAGGATGGCCGCACCGAGTACTTCCAGCAGCAGCACGCCGGCGAGGGGAGCCTGGATGACGGAGTGTTCGCCGAAACCGGCGGTTACGGTATCGAACGCCGTCCGGCTGTCCTGGATGCCCGGCAGTGTCCGCAGGATTCCGAAGAGTGCCAAGGCGCCCAGGAGGCCGCCCACCAGCTGCGCGCCGATGTACGCTGCAGCGTCAGCAAGCCGGATCCGGCCGGCGACGGCGTGTCCAACGGTCACCGCCGGGTTGAAATGACCACCGGAGACGTAGCCGAAGGCCAGCATCGCCGCGGTCACTGCGAGGCCTGCTGCGAGCGCAGCCGGCAGGGGGCTTGACTGCGGAATGGAGAACAGCGGCACACCCAGGCCCGCCACCACGATGAAAAGGCTGCCAAAGGCTTCCGCAGCCAGCCTGGGCACCAGCCCGTGCCGGACGTCGGCACTGCCGCCGGCAGTCAGCCCGGAGGCGGGATCACGGTGGACGGGCACAGGCGTAGTCATGGTGGGGCAATCCTTGTCGTTGGGGTGTGTTGCCTTAGCATTCTGCCAAGGGATTCTGGGCGTTGGCTGAGTCTGAGCTTAGCGGAGGGACGGTGCGCGCCCCCTGCGCCCGCCGCCTCCGGCCCACGGTAAATTTACTGTCATGAGCAATGATCCGGGCGCCGTTGCCGCGCCCCCGCTGAAGTCCCGCATCCACGGCTGCCTCCTGGGCGGGGCTTTGGGAGACTCGCTGGGCTACGCGGTGGAGTTTGATTCCATCGAGGCCATCCGCAGCCGCTTCGGTGCCGCCGGTTTGACGGACCTCGCAATGGTCGACGGCGGCAGTCACTTTTCGGACGACACGCAGATGACGCTCTACACCGTAGACGGACTGGTGGAGGCGCTCGAATGGGCCAACGACGGCGTGGGTGCCGATGTGAACGCCTGCCTGTGGCTGGCTTATCTGCGCTGGCTGGACACGCAGGGCGAGCCTGTACCGCCGCATACCCCGTCCCAGCCGCCGCGGTGGATCGACAGCCACGAGGTGCTCCGGCACCGCCGGGCCCCGGGAAACACGTGCATCAGCGGACTCGCCACCGGCGACATGGGGACGGTCTACCGGCCGGTGAACCTGGACTCAAAGGGCTGTGGAACGGTGATGAGGTCGGCACCGTTCGGCCTGATTCCCCACATAACGTCCGACGCCGTCTATAAGTTGAGTGCCGATGCCGCCTCCCTGACGCATGGCCATCCGTCTGCCCGGCAAAGTGCCGGCAGCTTCAGCCTCCTGATCCACCGCCTGGTGGCAGGTGACAGCCTCGCGGACGCAGCGGCGGCGGTCCTGGACGGGGTCCGTGGCCTCAAGGATGTGGCCGCGGAACTTCCCGAGCGGCTCGAAGCAGCCGTCCGGTGCGCGGGAACAGGCGTCCTGTCGCCGGAGGAACTTGTCCGGCAGCTGGGTGCGGGCTTGGTCGCGGAGGAAGCGTTCGCCGTCGGGCTTTACGCAGTACTGGCCACTGCGCCGGGCCCGGACTCCGGCCTTTCACCGGAGGACCATTTCCGGGCGGCGATCGCCCTGGCCGTCAACCACAGCGGCAACAGCGATTCCACCGGATCCATCGCGGGCAACATCCTGGGTGCCTTCTATGGCGAGGAGTGCCTGCCCCAGGAGTGGCTTGCCGCCCTCGAAGCGCCGGACGTCATCCGTGGCGTGGCCGATCTGCTGGTGGGGGTTACGACCGCCTGAGGGAAATGTTGTTGCAGGCCTCGCAGATGTCCTCCGGGATCAGGCCGCGGCGCTGCAGCAGCCCGAACATGACGCAGCCCAGGCAGAACCCGGCGAAGGCCTCCAGCGAGGCGGCGGCGATAAGTACCGCCAGCGCAATCCAGGCAGCAGGGGCGGCGCCGGCGACGAACAGGATCAGCGCGGTGGTGGAGACTGCCGTCCCCATGCCCTGGGCGAAGCGCTTGGGCGGTCCGGGAACCAGGCGAACGCGGCCGAACCGGGGCGTCAGGACCTTGACGGACAGCAGGGCCAGCGGCGAGATCCGTGGCCCGAACAGCACCCGCAGCCAGAATCCTGCGGCGATCAGCACGAGTCCCCACACAGAGCCGCTCAGGAGGGTGGCGCCCGCCAGGAGCACCACCAGGCCCGCGGTGATCCGGGCCGCGTATTCATTGACGGGGTTGGGGAAGGCGAACACGGCGGACCAGTTGATTCCGGTGCTTGGGCCGTCCGTCAGTTTGCTCATCCTGCAAGGCTAGGAGCCGGGGCTTCCGTACGGAAGATTTGTTGCGCCGGATGACCGGGCACCGGGTCAGTGCCACCGGACAATCAGCCGCCCACCATCTGCAGGAACTCGCCTTCGGAGAGCACTTCAATGGGCTGGCCACGGTCGTGGAGCTCCAGGACGCGCCGGGCCTTGCCGGTCATCCGGCCGGACCGCAGGTCCGAGGCCACAAAGCCGTCACCCACCACCAGCACCGTGGTGCGGGCCGTCACGCGGCTTTCCGGCCGGGCACCCAGCTCGGCGGAGCGCACCTTGGCTTCCGGCCGGGCCATGGAGAGCTCGCCGGTAAAAACAACGGTCTGGCCGTACAGCGGGTGGGAGGGCTCGGCGTCGGCGTTGGGGACCGGGTTGGCGCCCTCCTCCGGCCAGCCGGACAAAAAGGGGCGCACCGGCGCACCGCTGTTTCCGCCGGCGGCAACGCTGGAGAGTGCGGTCAGGCTGGCTTTGGACAGGACATCGTGCGCCGGATCAAACGCCTCCTGGCGGGGCAGCGCCAGGCCCAGCGACAGGTACAGTTCGGCGATGCTGTTGGCCTGGTTCCGCGCAGCGATGTCGATGAGGATGCCGGCGCAGGCACGGGCGTCCTCCGCGGCATCGTGATGGTTGACCAGGGGAACGCCGGCTTCCTCGGCCGCGAACGGCAACGAATTGGAAACCAGGGAATAGCAGCGCCGGGACAGCACCACCGTGCAGACGTAGTCGTAGCCGGGGCCGGCCAGGCCTGACACTTCAAGCCCGGACCGGATCACGCCGAGGTCAAACGCGGCGTTGTGCGCGGCCAGGATGTCGTCCCCGATAAAGGCGCCAATCTCCGGGAACAGCTCACCGAAGCGGGGAAGGCCCGCAACGTCCTCGGACCGGATGCCGTGGATGCGGGTGTTGTGGAACTCGAAGTGGTCGTGGTTGGCCGGCGGCCGCATCAGCCACGATGCCTCGTCCACCACGCGCCCGCCCCGCACTTTCGTCAGGCCAACCGCACACGGTGAACCCCGGAAGCCATTGGCCGTCTCGAAGTCGATCGCCGTAAAGTCCAAACCCACGGCCCATACTTTACCGCCGAACGCGGCAGCATCCCGTCAAGTACCCTGAGTAGGTGAACTTTCTTGCGATCAGTGACCTTGCCGCGCCCATGCTGGGGGGTGCAGGACCGGTCCAGCCGCACCTGGCGTCCTTCCTGCCCGACTGGCTGAACCCCCAGATTTTCCTGGCCGATCCTGCACTCGCACCCTGGGTGGTGCTGCTGGTCTGCGGAATTGTCTTCGCCGAAACAGGCCTGCTGGTGGGCTTCTTCCTGCCCGGCGATTCGATGCTGTTCACCGCCGGCCTGCTGGTGGCCACCGGCACCATCAAATTCAATGTCTGGCTTTTGGCCTTGCTGATCGTCATCGCCGCCATCATCGGCAACCAGACCGGCTACCTCATCGGGTCCAAGGCCGGCCCTGCGATCTTCAACAAACCGAACTCCCGCCTGTTCAAGCGTGAAAACATCGAGAACGCCCATGCCTTTTTCGAAAAGCACGGCGGCAAAGCATTGATCCTGGCCCGCTTTGTCCCGATCATCAGGACCTTCGTGCCCGTGATCGTGGGCGTGGCCCGGATGGATAAGAAGAAGTTCTTCATCTTCAACGTGATCGGCGCTGTCCTGTGGGGCGGCGGGGTCACGCTGCTTGGCTATTTGCTCGGCGACAAGGTCCCGTGGGTCCGGGACAATCTGGACATCATCTTCATCGCCATCGTGCTGGTCTCCGTGATTCCGGTCGGCATTGAAATCCTCCGCGGGCTTTCGGCCAAGCGCCAGGCTGCCAAGTTCGGCACGGACGCCGTCGAAGAGTTCATCGAGGAGCACGAGCCCGAAGCCGAGCGGAAGACCCACCGCGACCTCTGACGGTCCCTCCGGAGTTTTTGTCCAGATATCGCCCTTTCGAGCCCCATTTAGTCGCGATATCTGGACAAAAACTCCCGGACGAAGGTCAGGGGCGGGTGAGTGCCTCCACGATGGCCGGCAGGAGTGCCCGGAAGGCCTTCCCGCGGTGGCTGATCGCGTTCTTCTCTTCCGCTGACAGTTCGGCGCAGCTGCGGTCCTCGCCGGCCGGCTGCAGTACGGGGTCGTAGCCGAACCCGCCGTCGCCACGGGGTTCGCGCAGCAGCGTCCCCTCAAGCTGGCCGTACTCCACCACTTCACGGCTCCCGGCACCCGGCCCCGGCCCCGGAACAGCCAGGGCCGCTGCGCAGACAAAGGCGGCTCCCCGGTGCCCGTCCGGGACGTCGGAGAGCTGTTCGAGCAACAGCCGCAGGTTGGCGGCGTCATCACCGTGCCGGCCGGACCAGCGTGCGGAAAAGATTCCCGGCGCCCCGCCCAGCACGTCCACGGCCAGCCCCGAATCGTCGGCGATGGCCACCAGCCCGGTGGCCTCGGCGACAGCCCGCGCCTTCAACAGCGAGTTTTCGGCGAACGTCACACCGGTTTCGACGACGTCGGGGGCACCTGCCGCCGCGGCGTCCACCACCTGCGTGTCGACGTCGAGCCCGGGGACCTGTCCGCGCAGCAGCTCCCGAAGCTCCTTGAGCTTGCCCTTGTTGTGCGTGGCCAGGACGAGGCGCGGTGCCGTCGCGGCGTCAGCGTTCAGGTTCACAGTGCGTCTGCGAGGGTTTCGCGTTGGATCGCCGCCAACTGTGTGGTGCCCAGCAGGGCCAGGTCCAGCAACTGGTTCAGTTCGTCCCGGTCGAAGGGGGCGCCCTCTGCGGTGCCCTGGACTTCCACGAACTTCCCGGAGCCGGTGACCACCACATTCATGTCGGTTTCGGCGCGGACGTCCTCAACGTAGGGCAGGTCCAGCATGGGCACGCCGTCGATGATGCCCACGGACACCGCCGCGATGGTGTCGATCAGGGGCTGGGCGTTTTTGGCGATGAGCTTGTTCTCGCGGGCAAAGCGGATGGCGTCGGCCAGGGCCACGTAGGCCCCCGTGATGGCCGCGGTGCGGGTTCCGCCGTCCGCCTGGAGGACATCGCAGTCCAGGACAATTGTGTTTTCGCCCAGGGCTTTAGTGTCGATGATGGAACGCAGCGACCGGCCGATCAGCCGGGAAATTTCATGGGTCCGCCCGCCGATTTTGCCCTTGACCGACTCGCGGTCGGAACGGGTGTTGGTGGCCCGGGGAAGCATGGCGTATTCGGCGGTGACCCAGCCGCGGCCTTCGCCCTTGAGCCAGCGCGGCACTCCGGCCGTCAGGGAAGCCGTGCACAGGACCCTGGTGTTGCCGAACTCGATGAGGGCCGATCCCTCGGCCTGCTTGGACCATCCGCGGGTGATGCTGATGGGGCGGAGCTGGTCAGGGGCGCGGCCATCGGCGCGCACTACGGTTGCTTCAGAAGTCATGCCTTTAGCTTATCGACTCACGGCGGACCGCCCGTCCCCCAAGGATGCAGCCCTCAGATCGTGTAATGCACCCCTGCGACGGCCACTGCCACATGCTGCCCGAAGACTTCCTTCGCCTCGGCCATGACCGTGCTCGGCGATGTCCAGACCGGGATGTGCGTGAGCAGCAGCCGGCGCGCGCCGGCGGCCGCGGCGGCCTCGCCGGCGCGCTTTCCCGTCAGGTGTACGTCTTTGATGGCGTCGTCGCGGCCTTCCTCAAAAGCGGCCTCGCACAGGAACAGGTCGGCGTCCTTGGCTGCTTCCTCCAGCCCGGCGCAGGAGTCCGTGTCCCCGGAGTAGGTCAGGACCCGGCTGACCGGGTTGCCTTCCTTGTCCGGTTCGGTCACGTCCACCCGGAGGGCGTAGGCCTCTTCCACAGGATGGTTCGCCGCGAACGGCGTTACCGTGAACGGCCCCACCGTGACGGATTCCCGTTCGGTCCAGTTGCTGAAGTCGAATTCCTCGTGCATGCCCGGATCCAGCTCCAGGCCATAGGCGGTGGCCATCCGGTCCGCCGTCGCAGCGGGCCCCCACACAGGGATCCGGCCGCGTCCCCAGCCGCCCGGCTTCCAGCGGACCGCCACGTGCAGGCCGCACAGGTCCATGCAGTGGTCCGGGTGCAGGTGGGTCAGGAAGATCGCGTCGATGTCCTCCAGGTCTGTATACCGCTGGATGGCACCCAGGGCTCCGCTGCCCAGGTCCATGACGATCTTCCATGTCCGCTCGCCGTCGTGGGCCGTCAGGAGGTAGCAGGACGCCGGTGATCCGGGACCGGGGAAGGAACCCGTGCAGCCGACGATCGTGAGCTTCACAGGGCAGGACCTCCGGCCCGGCGGGCCTCCACGAAGTTCGAAATCCGGGGTCCCGCCGCGGACCGGCCGGCGCTGGCGCTCTGTGCGGCCGCGATCATCTCGGGGGTGATCCGGGCGAGGCTCCCCGTGGGGTACTGGGCTGCCACGTGGTCCACGTGCCGGACGGACAGGACCTCCGGGCCCAGGAAACGGCGGGCCAGCGCTTCGAACTGGGCGGCATCACCGGTGGCGATGAAGTGATGCTCCGGCGGTGTTGCGGCGGTGCGCTGAAGCTGGTGCGTGGCCAGGGCACGGTAAACATCTTTGGCCGTTTCCTCGGCGCTGGACACGAGCGTCACGTCCTCCCCCATCACGAAGGAAATAACACCGGTCAACAGCGGATAGTGCGTGCAGCCCAGCACCACGGTGTCCACGCCGGCCGCCTTCAGCGGCGCCAGGTATTCCTCGGCGATGGCCAGCAGTGCGGGTCCGGTGGTGATCCCGGCCTCGACGTAGCTGACGAACTCCGGGCAGGCCACGGAGGTGATCGCCAGGTCGGGCGCTGCGGCGAACGTGTCCTCGTAGGCCCTCGAACCAACGGTGGCGGACGTGCCGATCACGCCGACCCGCCCGCTCCGGGTGGCAGCGACGGCCCGCCGCACGGCAGGCTGGATCACCTCGATGACGGGAATGCCGTATTTCGCGGTGTACCGTTCGCGGGCGTCCCGCAGGACAGCGGCCGACGCCGAGTTGCAGGCTATGGTCAGCAGCTTGACGCCGGAGTCCACCAGTTCGTCCATCACACCCAGGGCGTTGGCCCGGACTTCGGCGATGGGCAAGGGCCCGTAGGGCCCGTTGGCCGTATCCCCCACGTACAGGATCGATTCGTTGGGGAGCTGGTCGAGGATGGACCGCGCCACGGTCAGTCCGCCGACACCGGAATCAAAGACGCCAATGGGACGGGATCCCATCTCACCGGCGGTGCTGCTGGCTGCGGAGTCCGGTGCGGCTGCGGCTGACGGATCCATGCTCGAGGCTGTAGTCATGATTATTCGAGGATAGGTCTTCCCCGGGGCCGCAGCCATCACATTGTGGCGCCGGACTCATGTCAAATTT
>DASSIA010000217.1:0-2193 GCA_035692345.1 Arthrobacter sp.
GTTTGCCAAATGTCTGATTGGATTGGGCGTACTGAAGGGTACAAGGGAAGCGCCGTTTCCCACCAACCACAGAGGTAGCAATGGAGCACATCGAGGCCGAACACCCCCGGCCACGCCACTTCCTTCTCCACCTGAGCGATCCCCACTTGTTGGGAGGTCCGGAACCCCTCTACGGCGCAGTCGACAGCGAAGCACGGCTGGTCCAGCTTTTCGACGAAGTCCTGGCCTCCGGCGCCAGGCCTGAAGCAGTCATTTTCACCGGAGACCTTGCGGATAAGGGTGACCCCGAGGCCTACGCCAAGCTCCGGGCCATCGTGGAGCCGGCCTGCGAGGAGATGGGCGCCACGGTCATCTGGGCCATGGGAAACCATGACAACCGCGCAAACTTCCGGCAGGGCCTGCTGGACCAGCCGGGAACAGACGAACCTGTGGACCACAGCTATTTCATCAACGGTCTTCGGATTATCACCATGGATACGTCAGTCCCCGGTTTCCACCACGGTGAGCTGAGCCCGTCGCAGCTGGGATGGCTCACCCGCCAGCTGGACACGCCGGCTCCTGACGGCACCATCCTGGCGCTCCACCATCCGCCGGTCCCATCGGTGCTGGACCTTGCGGTGCTGGTGGAACTCCGCGATCAGGCAAGCCTGGCCTCGGTGGTGCGCAACTCAGACGTCCGGACCATTCTTGCCGGGCACCTGCACTACTCCACCACTGCCAGCTTTGCGGGGATTCCGGTCTCCGTTGCCTCGGCAACGTGTTACACGCAGGACCTCAACGTCGCCGTGGGCGGTACCCGCGGCCGGGACGGCGGGCAGGCCTTTAACCTGGTGCACGTCTACGAGCATACGATCGTCCACTCGGTGGTGCCGCTGGGCAGCGCGCTCACCGTCGGCGAGCACGTGACACCCGAAGACACTGCCGGGCGCCTGGCCGCCGCGGGCATCAGCATCCCGGACTCGGCGAAAACAGCAGGCGGCCGGAAGGTCCCGATGCCATACGCCATCTAGCTTGGGCAGTCCTGCCCGTCAGTGCTCCCAGGGCGCCTTGATGGGATAGTACTTCTCGAGGAAGTCGGTCACCAGCTCAGCGCGTTCGTCCGCGGGGACTTCCGGGAAACTCCCGTCGTTGAGGCAGAAGAAATCCATGTTCCGTTTGGCCAGGAGCTTCGGCAGGTAGTTCAGGCCGGCCCGGACCGTCGTGTCCACGTAACGGACCTTGGCCGAGGTCTGTGTCACGGCGCGGCCCGTCAGGAGCGCGTAGTAGTGATACAGCGAGTTGGTTACGGAAATGTTGTCGGCCGCCCGGAACCGGCTCGCTGCGGTCTTCCTGAACTCGTCGGGGAACTCGTTCTCCAACGTGTCGATGACGCTCCGCCGCAGCGGTGCCGCCGTGTGCTCGAGGTGGCGCGTGGTGATCCGGCCAAAGCGGTTCCATAGCAGCTTCCGGTTCACGCGGGCGGCGTTCTCAAAGCCACTGCGCTCCGCATCGTTGTCGCCGAGCCCGATCCGGGTCTCGGCCTCGATGAACTTGGTGATGCCGCCCGGAGTGAAGAACATATCCGGGCCCACGGGGCGGCCAAAGAACATGTCGTCATTGGAATACAGGAAGTGCTCGGAGAGGCCCTCGATGTTGTGGAGTTGGCATTCGACGGCCTGCGAGTTGTGCGTGGGCAGCACTGACGGGTCGGTGAAGAATTCCTCGCTGCGGACAATGGTCACCGAGGGGTGATCGGCGAGCCATTCAGGGGCGGGGGAGTCCGTGGCGATGAAGATCCGGCGGATCCACGGCGCAAACATGTACACCGAGCGCAGGGCGTATTTGAGCTCGTTGATCTGCCGGAAGCGGGCCTCGTGGTCATCGCCTTCACCGAGCACCACGCCTTGCTGCTGGGCGCGGCGGGCGGCGATGTAATCCGGTGAGCTGCCATCCACCCAGGAAAACACCAGGTCGATGTCGAAGCTGATGTCGCTGGCGTGGTCCGCAAACATGTTTTCGATGGTCGGCCAGGTGTGGCCGTACCGTTCCACTGTCCCGCGGACAGCATCCTGGCTGAGCATGGTGCGGCGTGTCAGCGAGTTTTCGATCGGGAGGATCAGCTGATCGCCCTCAAAGCTCCAGAGTTCAATCTGCACGCCGGCGGAGGAACCGAACTCAAAGCCGCCGGCGGGCTCCACGCGCGGACGGTACAGG
>DASSIA010000218.1:0-9185 GCA_035692345.1 Arthrobacter sp.
CCGGAGGCCAAAGGGTGGACGCGCAACGAATTGGCCGCCCGCGTTGCCCGGGAGCTCAGCAACGGGCAGTACGTCAATCTGGGCATCGGCATGCCCACGCTCATTCCCAACTACATTCCGGCAGGCGTGGAAGTGGTGCTCCACTCAGAGAACGGGATCCTCGGCGTCGGACCTTATCCGGACGAGGACGCAGTCGATCCTGACCTCATCAACGCCGGCAAGGAAACCGTCACGGTCAACAAGGGGGCCGCGTTCTTCGATTCCGCTGCCTCGTTCGGCATGATCCGCGGCGGCCACGTGGATGTGGCCGTGCTCGGCGCCATGGAAGTGGCGCAGAACGGCGACCTCGCCAACTGGATGATCCCGGGCAAGATGGTCAAAGGCATGGGCGGGGCCATGGACCTGGTCTTCGGCGCCAAGAAGGTGATCGTCATGATGGAACACGTGGACCGCAACGGCAACCCCAAAATCGTGGAGCACTGCTCGCTGCCGCTGACCGGCAAGGCCTGCGTGGACCGGATCATCACCGACCTCGCCGTGATCGACGTCGTCACCGAGGGCGGGTCCTCCCGGCTGGTGCTTCGCGAACTGGCCCCCAACGTGTCCGTGGAGGACGTGGCGGCGGCCACTGGCGCCGAACTGTTCGAAGAGGACCAGGAACTCACTGTATGAACGGGGTTTCGGCAGGCTCAACCACCGGTCCCCGGGTCATCGAACAGCGGGGTCTCTATTTCGACGAACTCGAAGAAGGCGTCGTCTATGCGCACCGGCCCGGCCGTACCGTGACCGAGACGGACAACGTCCTGTTCACCACGCTCACCATGAACACCCAGGCCCTGCACCTGGACGCCGCCTGGAGCGCCGGGCAGCCGTTCGGCCAGCGCCTGGTCAACTCCATGTTTACGCTGTCCACCCTGGTGGGACAGTCCGTATCGCAGCTCACCCAGGGCACCATCATCGCCCAGCTGGGCCTGACGGACGTCTCCTTCCCGCACCCGCTGTACCACGGCGACACGCTGTACACGGAGACCGTCATCACCGGCAAGCGGCTCTCGGGATCGCGTCCCGGCCAGGGGATCGTGACCATGCAGCACACCGGCAGGAACCAGGACGGCACCGTGGTGGCGCTGGCCACGCGAAGCTGCCTCATGTGGACGCGGGAGGCGCATGCGGGGCAGCAATCCGGGAGTCAAAAGGGGACAATGTCCATATGACATTTGTGATGGGTCCTGCCCTCCTCTTCTGCCCCGCGGACCGTCCGGAACGCTTCGCCAAGGCCGCCCAACGCGCGGACGCGGTCATCGTGGACCTCGAGGACGCCGTCGCCCCCGGGGACAAGCAGCGGGCCCGCGGCGCGATCCTGGCCCAGTTGGGCGCCGCCGGGGAAGGTCCGGAGCTCGATCCCTCCCGTACCATCGTCAGGATCAACCCGGCCGGCACCGAAGAGTTCGAGAAGGATCTGCACTGCCTGGCCCACACGCCGTACCGCACAGTGATGCTGGCCAAGGCAGAGAGCGCGGCACAACTCGAAGCCCTGGCGGATTACCACGTGATCGCCCTGTGCGAGACCGCCGCCGGCATCCTCAACGCGCCCGCCATCGCCGCGGCACCCAACGTGGTGGCACTGATGTGGGGCGCCGAGGACCTCCTGGCGTCCCTCAGCGGCACGTCCAGCAGAACGGACGACGGCGGCTACCGCGCCGTGGCCCTGCACGCCAGGTCCGCGGTGCTGCTCGCCGCCCGGGCCTTCGGAAAGGAGGCCGTGGACGCTGTCTACGTCAACATCCCCGACCTGGACGGGCTGGCGCTGGAGGCCGCCGACGCCGCAGCCTCGGGATTCGGCTCCAAAGCGTGCATCCACCCCACGCAGGCGTCCGTTGTCAGGGGCGCCTACGCCCCGTCCGCGGCCGACGTCGCCGCGGCCACGGAACTGCTGCGGGCCGCCGCTGCCGCCGGGTCCGGCGTGTTCCAATACGGGGGCAAAATGATCGACGGGCCCATCCTCAAGCACGCGGAAGCCACCATCCGCCGGGCCGGAGCGCACTCCTAAGACGCCATGTCAGCGGCCCGAAGCCGCATGAACGGCTGGGGCCTGCACCGTTCGTGCGGGCCCCAGCCGTTTATTCGGGCCAGAGCCGTATATGCGGAGCGGTGCCCCCGGGCCAAGGATCACCGCCGCCACCTCCGGGAAGCGCGGAGGGACAGCGGCGGGATGGCCTCGTAAAGTGGCATCCGGACCCAGCGCTCGCCGGTCTCCCGGAATTCAGCCCGGGTGGCGAAACGGTACAGGTAGCTTTTCACGCGCACCCAGCGCGGCGGTTCGCCGTCGAACGGGTCGGCACGCAGCAGCCGCAGCGTCCGGCGGTCCGCCTCGAGCAGTTTCGCGAGGAAGGCGTAAAACCACTCCTCGCGGACCGTGCGCAACGGCAGGAACCACATCAGCCAGTCCAGCCGCAGGTGGTACGGCGCCCACTGCCGCGGCAGCCGCCGCACATCCCCGGGCTTGCCCTTGAACGCATACTCGCGCCAGTCCGCCGAGTCCTCAGGTTCCGCATCCAACGTGCCCTCCACCACGATCTCGACACGCTGCTTGGTCACCGTGCCGAAAGCGCCGTACGTGTTGACCAGCTGCCAGCGGTTGAAGCTGGCATTCATCAGCTGCCCTTTGGAGAACAGGTTGCGCAGCGGCCAGTAGCTGAGGACCACCAGCAGCAGCGTCGCCGTGAGGGTGATGGCAAGCCAGTACGGGGGAGCGCCGCGGCTGCCTTCCTGCTGGTCCGACTCCAGGGGCAGGAACGGCAGCACGGCGTGGGCCACGGGGTCGCTGACCGCTGCGAAGGCCAGCACAATGGCCATCCAGTTCAGCCACGCGAAGTTGCCGCTGGCCACGAGCCACAGCTGGGTGAAGATGATCAGGCCGGCGGCGGCACTTGCCAGGGGTTGCGGGGCGAAGAGGAAGAACGGCACCACCAGCTGGGCAAAGTGGTTTCCCAGGACCTCCAGCCGGTGGAAAGGTTTGGGCAGCAGATGCGCCTGCCGACTCAAGGGCCCGGGCATGGGCTGCGTTTCGTGGTGGTAGTACAGGGCAGTCAGGTCACGCCACTCCCGGCCGCCGCGGATCTTGATCATTCCGGCGCCGAACTCCAGCCGGAACACAAGCCAGGCCAGCAGGATCAGGACGGTGCGGGGCGGCGCCGTCTGGTCCGAGCCGAGGAAAGCCACCGTGAACCCGGCCTCCAGCAGCAGCATTTCCCAGCCGAAGCCGTAGAACGTCTGCCCCACATTCACGATCGACATGTAGAGCAGCCACAGCGCCAGGAAGGCGATCAGCGGAACCCACGGCGGCCCGAGCTGGGCGACGCCGGCCATCAGCAGGACGGAAATTGAAAGTCCGGTGGCGCAGACACCACGCAGCAGCCGGTCCGAGTACCGCCAACGGAAGAGCGTGGGCCGCCGGCGCGCGCTGAACCCTTCCAGATAGTCGGGAACGGGCAGCAGCCCGCGTTCGCCCAGCAGCGCCGGGAACTGGTTCAGGGAGGACAGGAACGCAACAAAGTACAGTGCAGCCACGCCTCGCTGCAGCACCTGCCGGGCGAATCCGTACTCCGGCGCTTCGAACCAGGAAACCCAGTCCACGCAATCCACGTTACGCCCGTCTTCGCGGTACGCCCACTAGGATCAGATGGTGTTTGCCTTGGTGCTCATTGCCGTCGTTGCAGGGGCACTGGCCCAGCGGCTGGCCGGCCTCGGATTCGGCCTTCTCGTTTCCCCCGTCCTGGTGGTGCTCCTGGGACCTTTCGACGGCGTTTTGATCATCAATCTGTGCGGCGCGGCATCATCCCTCCTGATCCTTTCCAGAGTCTGGCGGCATGTGCAATGGAAGCGATACGCCGGCCTGGCGCTCGCCGCCTTCGCCGGGGTTCTGCCGGGCGCCTGGCTGGCCAGCAACGCCCCGGCAGCTCCGCTGGAGATCTGCATCGGTGTCCTGCTCATCATCGCCCTGCTGGCTTCACAGCGGCTGACCCGCAGTTCATGGCGCGCCAGCGGTCCCGTCCCCATGGTTGCCCTCGGCTTTTCCAGCGGGCTGATGAACGCGGCAGCCGGCGTCGGCGGACCGGCCATCACCGCGTACGCCATTGCCACCCGCTGGGAGCAGAAGAGTTTCAGTGCCACCCTGCAGCCCTACTTCGTGACCACCGGACTGACCTCCCTGGTGAGCAAGTACGTGTTGTCCGGAGGGCACGTTCCCGGCCTGGACGGCTGGCAATGGCTCAGCATCCTTGCCGCAATGGTGGCCGGAATCATCGCCGGGGATCTGCTGTCCGGCAAGGTCAGGCCAGCCTCTGTCCGCAGGATCGTGGTGGCCATCGCCTACCTCGGCGCCGTGTCCACGCTGACCAAGGGTTTCCTGGAACTGGCCACGGGCTGACCGGAGCCCGGGCCGGGTGCGGGATACTTAACCAATGCAGCCTCGCAGAATCGTCCTCCTCGGATCCACCGGTTCCATCGGCACCCAGGCGATTGACGTCGTCGACGGCGCTCCCCACCTTTTTGAGGTGGTGGCGCTCAGTGCCGGCGGCGGGAACCTGGAGCTCCTGGCCCGCCAGGCCGTCCACACCGGCGCGTCCGCCGTCGGTATCGCAGCGGGGGATCCGCGCCAGCTGCAGGACCTGATCTCCGAGGCCGCCCGCCTCGCCGGACGGCAGGACTACCGGCCGGAAATCATCGCCGGCCCGGACGCCTCGGCCCGCATCGCCGCCATGGACTCCGATGTGGTGCTGAACGGCATTACCGGATCCATCGGGCTCGCCCCGACCCTCGCCGCCCTGAAATCAGGAGCAACGCTGGCGCTGGCCAACAAGGAATCGCTGATCGTGGGCGGAGCGCTCGTCAAGGCTGCCGCCCGTGAGGGGCAGATCGTTCCGGTTGACTCCGAACACTCGGCCATAGCCCAGTGCCTGCGTTCCGGCTCCGCGGCCGAAGTGGAGAAGCTCATCCTGACGGCATCCGGAGGGCCGTTCCGCGGCCGGACGCGGGAGCAGCTCCACGACGTGACGCCGAACGAGGCCCTGGCACACCCCACGTGGGACATGGGGCTGATGGTCACCACCAACTCGGCCACGCTGGTCAACAAGGGCCTGGAGCTCATCGAGGCCCATCTGCTTTTCGACGTGCCCCTGGACCGGATCGACGTTGTGGTCCACCCGCAGTCGGTGGTCCATTCCATGGTCCAGTTCGTGGACGGGTCCGTTATTGCGCAGGCCTCCCCGCCGGATATGCGCCTGCCCATTGCCTTGGGGCTGGGCTGGCCGGACCGGGTGCCGAACGCGGCGTCGGCCTGTGACTGGTCCAAAGCCACCAGCTGGACCTTCGAACCGTTGGATACCGCGGCCTTCCCGGCAGTTGACCTGGCCAAGGACGCCGCCAAGCAGGGCAGCACCTTTCCGGCCGTCTTTAACGCGGCGAACGAAGAAGCAGTGATGGCCTTCCACGCCGGGCGGATCCGCTTCACCGAAATCGTGGACACCATCGATGCTGTCCTCAGCGAACATTCAGGATCCTCCGGGCTGACGCTGGAGTCGGTGCTGGATGCTGAAAACTGGGCACGTACGCGCGCCCACGAACGTTTAGCAGTCAGCAGTCTCTAGGAAGCAGCAGATCCACGCATGAGTCCAGTCCTTCTTTTTATCCTCGGCGTCGTCTTCGTGGCGATCGGCATTGCCGTGTCCATTGCGCTCCACGAAGTGGGGCACCTGGTGCCCGCCAAGCTGTTCAAGGTGCGCGTCACCAAGTACATGATCGGCTTCGGCCCCACCCTGTGGTCCAAGCGGAAGGGCGAGACCGAATACGGGGTGAAGGCGATTCCGCTGGGCGGCTACGTATCCATGATCGGCATGTATCCGCCCAACAAGGCGGACGGAACGGTCCGGCCCTCAAGTACCGGCATGTTCCAGACCCTGGCCACCGAAGCCCGGTCCATGGCACATGAGGACGTGGGCCCGGAAGACGGAAACCGTGTCTTCTACCGGCTGCCGGTGTGGAAGAAGGTCATCATCATGCTCGGTGGGCCGGCCATGAACCTGCTGATCGGCGTGGTGCTGACCGCCGTCCTGCTGATGGGCTTCGGCGTTGCCACCACAACAACCACCATCGCGGACGTCTCCAAATGCCAGGTGGCCGCCGGCCAAACGGTTGATCCAGAGTCGGCGGACTGCCGGCTGACCCCCGCCGCCGCTGCCGGGCTCCTGCCCAACGACGTGGTCACCTCCTTTGACGGGAAAGCTGTGACGGGCTGGGACCAGCTGACCGAATGGATCCGCGCCTCCGCGGGCAAGGAAGTCACCATTACCGTGGAGCGCGACGGCGCACCCGTCACCACCACCGTGACACCCGTACTTTCCGCCCGCCCCGTCGTGGGCGTGGACGGACGCCAGGCAAAGGACGACGCCGGCAATCTCCGCTACCAGGACGTCGGCTTCCTGGGCATCGGCGCGAAGACCGAACTGGTTCCCCAACCGGCGTCGTCCGTCCTGCCCATGGCGGGCGAAAACATCAGGCAGGTGGCCGGCGTCGTCTTCAACCTGCCAGCCCGGGTGGTGGGCGTTGCCAAGGCGGCCTTCAGTGAGGAGCCGCGCGACCCCAACGGGCCCATCAGCGTGGTGGGTGTGGGGCGCGTGGCCGGTGAAGTGGCGGCCATGGAAGAAGTGCCGCTGCAGTCCAGGATTGGTGCCCTCGTGGGGCTGCTTGCCGGCTTGAATTTTGCGCTCGCGGTCTTCAACCTGATCCCGTTGCTTCCGCTCGACGGCGGCCATGTTGCCGGAGCCCTGTATGAGGGGGCGCGGCGCCGGGTGGCCAAGCTGTTCGGCAAACCGGACCCGGGCGCTTTCGACATCGCCAAACTGCTGCCCGTGACCTACGTGGTGGCCGTGTTGCTGATGGGCATGAGTGCGCTGCTGATCTATGCCGACATCGTGAAGCCGGTGAACCTGTTCGGGTGATTTTCGTTAATCAGTCCTTTTTGGCTGATATTTGATAATCAGCTATTTTTGATTGATTATTAGGAATCACCCGCGTACGGTTGAGGCCATGTACGTCTTGACCATCGACCAGCGCGGCAGCACTGCCGATATCGACCGCGTTCCCGAGCTGATCGCTGCGTTGCGCAGCCTTACACCCGCGCCCTTTGAGCGGTCGGTGGGCGATGAGCTCCAAGGTGTGGTGGAAGACGCTGCCGACGTCGTGGAGATCGCGCTGTATGCACTCCGGAGCCGCCACTGGTACGTCGGGATCGGGATCGGCACCGTGCAGCTCACCCCAGGCGGAAGCCCCCGCGAAGGTTCCGGGAGCGGCTTTGTGGCAGCGCGAAAGGCCGTGGAACTTGCCAAGGGCTCTGCCGGCCAGGTTCCAGTGTCGGTGGTCTCCGGCAGCATTGGCCGCGGACGGGAGATACGTCCCCCGGCCAGGGAAGGAGCCTTGGCCAGCGCAAATGCCCAAGCGGTGCTTCGCCTGATCGGACGGCTGGTGCAGCAGCGCACACAATCCCAGTGGCGGGTGGTGGACCGGCTCCGCGCACTCCAGGGCGGCGACGGAAAGCATGGCAGCCAGAAGATCGTGGCCCGGGAGTTGGGAATCACGGAGCAATCGGTGAGCCGTGCCGTGCTCAGGTCCGGCTGGCAGGAAGAATGGGCAGCCAGGCCCGCTGCGGCAATGCTCCTGGAGCATGCCCATGCCCAGATTGAAGGAGACCGGTGAACGCACTCTGGATCACAGCCGCCCTGCTCGTGGCCGGATTCGCGGGGTGGCCCGTGACGGCCCTGGTTTTCCGGCTCGCCAGGACCATCGACGACAAAGCGGACGCGGCCAGGACAACGGGCCGGGACACGTCAGGACGGATTCCGCCAGCCCAGGACCCGTCAGCCGATGTCACAGCGGACACACTTCCGGCGGTCCCGCCTGCCGCTGCGGGACAGACCGTGGACGGCGAGCTGACGGCGGGTGGCGGCCGGCCGCCGTCGGACGCTCCTCAGCCGGCGCTCACGCTGCCGGCCCAGCGGATTCTGCGCGGCGGGGCAATCATCGGCGTCCTGGAGCGCCTGGGGGTATGCCTGGCCATCCTGACCGGGCAGCCGGTGGCCATTGCCTACATTGTGGCCATCAAGGGCCTGGGCCGGTTTGCTGAACTGAAGGAAACGCCCGTGGCCGCCGAGCGCTTCATCATCGGAACGCTGACATCCATGCTCTGGGCTGCCGGCACAGCTGCGGCAGTCAAGGCGGTGTTCCTGCAGTGAGGCCTGCCGGGCCACCCGGGATCGGCACCGGCCCGCCGCGGGGGATAGGGTGTCTTTATGACTGTTTTTGCCGTTGAGTACGTGTACGCCGCCGAGTCCGCCACCGCCCGTGATGAGCGGCGTCCTGAGCACCGCGCCTGGCTGTCGGCCCTGGCGGAGGACGGCCGGCTGCTCAGCAGCGGACCTTACGGTGACGGCGCGGGTGCCCTGCTGATCTTCAAGGTTCAGGACGAAGCCGAGCTCAACCACCTGCTCACACAGGATCCCTTTGCCACTGCCGGCGGCATCGCCGGTATCCGGACCACCGAATGGGCTCCCGTGATCGGCCTCCTGGCCGCCCACGCATCCTGATTCCTGGCCTCTTTCACAACCCTAAACACCTACCCAAGGAGTCCACGTGACCTCGGTCAGCCTGGGAATGCCGTCAGCACCGCCGCCCGTCCTCGCCCCCCGCCGCAAGACGCGGCAGATTAAAGTGGGCTCCGTTGGGGTCGGCTCGGACTCGCCCATCAGCGTGCAGTCCATGACCACAACCCCCACCACGGACATCAACGCAACCCTGCAGCAGATCGCAGAGCTCACCGCCTCCGGCTGCGACATCGTGCGCGTCGCCTGCCCGTCGGCGGACGACGCTGAGGCCCTGCCCATCATTGCGCGCAAGTCCCAGATCCCGGTCATCGCCGACATCCACTTCCAGCCGAAGTACGTTTTTGCGGCCATTGAGGCAGGCTGCGCGGCGGTCCGCGTTAACCCGGGCAACATCCGCAAGTTCGATGACCAGATCAAGGAAATCGCCCGCGCCGCCAAGGACCACGGGACGTCCATCCGGATCGGCGTCAACGCCGGCTCCCTGGAGCCGGGCATCCTCAAGAAGTACGGCAAGGCCACGCCGGAGGC
>DASSIA010000219.1:0-2604 GCA_035692345.1 Arthrobacter sp.
GCCACGAATTCCTCCAGCGGGCCCTCGATCAGGTGGGAATTCTGCCATTCAAGGGGCTCCGACAGTGTCCGGGAGGCCACAAACTTCTCCACCGGGTTGATGAAACCGGCGAATTCCTCGTCCACCGACGCGGTGGGCCAATAGCCGGCCCACTCCTGGTAACTCACCCGGCCCAACACCACGGTGTCGACGCTTTCCATCATGCGGGTCAGGCCTTTGCCCAGGTCCTCGTCGAAGCTGTCGAACTGCCAGAGGAACGGGTCCGACACCACGCCGTCAACGGAGTGGAACAGGCCGGACGTGACTTTGCGCATGGGGGCCTCCAAATTGGTGGTGCGTGTGGACCGGCGGCTGCGCCGGACAGTTCCACCGTATTCCGCGGGCTGCCCATGGGGAAGGCCTGACCAGTGGATCCAGCCCGACGCAAATGCGTAAGCTTTGGGCCGTGTGCCGGCCGCAGCCCGCGTATTTCAGGGACTGGCGCAGCCTTGGGCGAGCATAAGTTACGCATTTGCGGCGCGGATTCCTGCCGCGGAAATCGTTCCGAAACTCCGGCCGGAGTTAGGTTCGTCACCACTGCCTGCGTGTTGCGCGAATCCACGCTCCGGCAGGCCCATACTGGTGTTGACGCGGCCTCTCGCCGCACCCCGGCCAGGCAGGAGGAATGCATGGAAACCCTGAAGAAAATCGTCACCAACCAGTACTTCCCCGCGGCCGCGGTGCTGACGGCAGTGCTGCTGTTCTGGACCATTGCCATGTTCGGCGGGCTCTCCCTGCTGAACAACAACCAGCCGCCCATGGCCACCCTGACGTGGATGCTGTTCGTTTATGCTGCTGCTGTCCTGACGCCCCTTGCGGGCGTCCTGGCCGGCGTGGACCTGGTCCGCCGCTGGCGCCGCAACCGCATGTACGCGTTGGCAGTGAAGGACGGGACCGTCGAGTACCAGCCCGCCGAGCAAGAGCCCGCCGAGCCGGTGGCGCCAAAGCAGTCCGCCCCCAGGCAGCCCGTCCAGCACCGCCCGTCAACCCAGCAACAGCCCCTCAAACATCCGGTGCAGCAGCAGCCGGCCAAACAGCAGCCGGCGCAGACCAAGCAGCGCAAAAAAGCCGCCTAGCCTCCAGGCTGCGCACGGCCAGGCCTTACAGCGCCAGCTCCACCCGGTTCCGGCCTGCAGCCTTGGCCGCGTAGAGGGCGGCGTCGGCCTCGCCCAGGAGGGTGTCGGCGTCGGCCCTGTGTTCCGCACCGAAGGCAGCGATCCCGGCGCTCAGCGTCAACTGTCCCTGCGGGTCCCCGGAGTGGACAATCTCCAGCCCGCGCACCGCGTCCAGTGCCCGCTCCATAAAGGCTTTGGCGGTCAGTTGCGACTGGTTCGGCAGGACCAGCAGGAACTCCTCGCCGCCGTACCGGTACACGCCATCGCTCTTCCGCGCAGCACCCACAAGCGCCGCCGCCACCGCCCGCAGTGCGAGATCGCCCGCCTGGTGCCCGTAGACGTCGTTGTAGCTCTTGAAGTTGTCCACATCGCACATGGCCAGGCAGTATTCCTCCGAGTACCGCTCGCTGCGCGCATGGAGCTGCTCCAGGTCCTCCGAAAGCTTCAGCCGGTTGTTCAGGCCCGTCAGCGGATCGGTCCGCGCCTGCTGCGAGAGCACCTTCCGGTAATGCGCCAGGTCCGCGTGCAGCGTGGTCACCCGGAGCGCCACCAGCAGCCGCGCATGCAGGACAAACGGGTCCAGGGGCTTCGTGACGTAGTCGTCCGCCCCGGCTTCGAGCCCGGCAAGCACATCGTCCCGGGAACCCTGCGAGGTCAGCAGCACGATATACGTGTAGAGATCCGCTCCACGCGCGCGGATGGCGCGGCAGAGCGCCAGCCCGTCCATCCCCGGCATCATCCAGTCCGTGACCACAACATCGGGCTGGTGTTCCAGGTACAGGGCCCACGCCTCGTCGCCGTCCGCCGCCGTCAGGCAGTCATGCCCGGAACGTTCGACGGCGGCCCTCGCCACCAGGAGCGAGCCCGGATCGTCATCAGCCACCAGGACTTTCACTGTGCCACCTCCAGCGCCAGATCAATTTCAAAGTCCACCCGCAGCAGCTCAACTTCCAGCCGGCTGACCAGTTGCGGGCCGCCGTCGAGCTTTCCGCTGCGTCCCATCTCCTCCAGCTCGCCGCACAGGCCGGCGACGGCTGTGGCTCCGATGTTGGCCGCGGCACCCTTCAGGGCGTGCGCCGCCTGCGCCAAAGCCGGCCCGCCGGCGTCGTTCACGGCCTCGCGCAGCGCTGCAAGACGCGCCGGAACGTCCTTCCGGAACGCCTCCGTGGCCGCGGGCAGCAGGCCTAGGCCGTCTTCGGGGCCGAGGTCGCGGAGCACGGCGAGCCGCTCCGCATCCAGCGCCGGGGGACGGCCGCCGGTGACGGCCAGCAGCTGGGGAGCCTCCTGCAGCTGCTGAACCCCCTCTGACTGCGGAGCCGCCGGCTCCCGCGGCGCTGCAGGCTGCAGGGTCCGCTCGGGAACCCAGAGGACCAGTGCGGCTTCAAGCTCGACGGCGTCCACCGGCTTGGCGAGGTAGTCGTCCATGCCGGCGGCGAGGCAGCGTTCCCGG
>DASSIA010000220.1:0-13155 GCA_035692345.1 Arthrobacter sp.
GTCCAGATAATCGCCCCAAATCGCCCCAAAAACCCGATTATCTGGACAAAAACTCCGGGGGCAGAGGCAGAGGCAGAAGTTGGGGACAGGGGGCAGGGGGCAGGAGGTCGCGGACGCAGAACCGGCCGGTGCCTGGCCAACAACAGTTGGCCGGGCACCGGCCGGTTACGGTGACTCAGGAGGCCGGGTCAGCCCTGCATGATTTTGAACATGGCACCTGTGGGATCCGTCAGGGTGGCCAGGCGGCCGTAGGGGGTGTCCTCGGCAGGGTCGACAAGTGTGGCACCCATGGCGATGGCCTTCTCCACGGAGGCGTCGGTGCTTTCCACGGCAAAGTAGGTGTGCCAGCTGGAAGGCACCTCGGCAGGCAGGTAGCCCGAGGCGTCCAAAATACCGGCCTTGGCGGAATCGCCGGCGCCCAGTGTGGTGTAGCGGAACTCCGGTGTATCGCTCATGACATCTGTCTCCCAGGCAAACACGTCCTGGTAGAACTTCACGGCGGCGTCGTAGTCCTTGGTGTGCAGTTCGTGCCAGGCGGCCGCGCCGGGCTCGGCAACCAGCTCAAACCCCTTCATTTCGCGCGGCTGCCAGATGCCGATGGCCGCGCCGGATGCGTCGCCGAAAATGGCCATGTGGCCCTGCTCGGGGACATCCATGGGCGGCATGTAAACCTGGCCGCCGTTGGCCGTGACGGCGGCAGCGGTGGCCTCGGCGTCATCGGAACGGAGGTACGTGGACCAGACGTCAGGCATGCCGGCCTGGTCCTCGTCCTTCTGCATAAGCCCGGCCACGGTCTTGCCGTTCTTCCGTGCCGTGGTGTATCCGCCGTACTTCTCTTCGTCGCCGGTCTCGTATTCCCAGCCGAAAAGTTCGCCATAGAACTGGCGGGCCTTGGCGATGTCTGAGGTCATGAGGTCGATCCAGCAGGGTGCGCCGGGGGTGATCTCGGGTGAAGGCATGTGGGCTCCTTGGTGTGGGACTGGCGGGACTG
The DNA here is from genome assembly GCA_035692345.1 of Arthrobacter sp. Taxonomy (GTDB): domain Bacteria; phylum Actinomycetota; class Actinomycetes; order Actinomycetales; family Micrococcaceae; genus Arthrobacter. Next base: position 992 of record DASSIA010000220.1, read on the forward strand.
TCGTCCCCAGAGGGCGGGTGGCGACAGGAACGACACTATGCCCGGACCCTGACAGTTTCAACGGAACAGCCGGTTAAACAAAGAACCCCGGTCCGCCATCACTGGCGTACCGGGGTCCATTCGCGGAAGGTAAGAGATTCGAACTCTTGGTACGGGGTTACCGCACACTAGTTTTCAAGACTAGCTCCTTCGGCCGCTCGGACAACCTTCCCTAACGAGTAGTGTTTCATAGGCAGTTGGCTGCAACAAAACAAGAGTCTGGCGTGCGTCCGGTGCACACTGGTTTTTGGGGCACGAATCAGCTAGAAACGGGAGTTCTGCATGAAAGCCGTCTACATAACAAAGCCTGGCGGTCCGGAGGTGCTGGAGGTCCGCGAGGTGGACGCGCCGGTACCAGGGCCGGGCGAGGTCCTGATCGACGTCGTCGCGGCCGGCCTGAACAGGGCGGACGTGCAGCAGCGCAGGGGCTACTACCCGCCGCCGCCCGGAGCGTCCGAGATCCCCGGGCTGGAAGTCTCCGGCCGGATCGCCGGCTTCGGTCCGGGAGTCACCAAAGCTTTTTCAGTGGGGGACAAGGTGGTTGCGTTGCTGGCGGGCGGAGGCTACGCGGAACAGGTTGCGGTGCCGGCAGAGCAGGTCCTGCGGATTCCCGATGGCGTTGACGTGGTCACTGCTGCGTCGCTGCCGGAAGTCGCAGCCACGGTCTATTCGAACCTGATCATGACGGCGCAGCTGCAGCCGGGCGAGACCGTCCTGATCCACGGAGCGACGGGCGGGATCGGCACCATGGCCATCCAGCTGGCGAAGGCCTTCGGCGCCAAGGTGGCCACCACCGCGGGAACGGCGGAAAAGGTCGGCACGGCCAAGGCGTTCCTCGGGGCCGACATCGCGATCAACTACAAGGAGGAAGACTTTCCGGAAAGCCTGAAGCGGCAAAACGGCGGCAAAGGCGCCGACGTGATCCTCGACGTCGTGGGTGCCAAATACCTGGCGCAGAATGTTGAGGCCCTGGCCGATTACGGCAGGCTCGTGGTGATCGGGCTGCAAGGCGGGGTCAAGGGTGAATTGGACCTTGGCCAACTCCTGCGCAAGCGTGCGGCCGTTGTGGCCACCGCGCTGCGGCCGCGGCCGGTGGCCGAAAAGGGCGCCATCATGAACGCCGTGCGGGAATCCGTGTGGCCCCTCATTGCCGATGGCCGGATCCGCCCGCTGGTGGCCAAAACCTTCCCCTTGGACCAGGCCGCCGCCGCGCATGAGTACTTCGACAGCGGCGACCATGTGGGCAAGATCCTGTTGGTCATGTAAACGGATAGATACTGAGTATTGCTTCACCAGGTGAACTGCGTTAGTCTCGCTCCATACGCGGTATGCACGGGTCTTGGGGGTCCGTGCACACCGACGCTGCCACCGCTAGGAGCATCATGTCCATCCGCCACAGCCTCCTCGCCCTGCTGCAGGACCAGCCGCGTTACGGCTACCAGCTCAGGGTTGAGTTCGAAAACCGCACCGGGTCCACCTGGCCACTGAACATCGGGCAGGTGTACACCACCCTGGACCGGCTGGAACGTGACGGCCTGGTCAGAAACGACGGCAGTGACGGTGAAGGCCATGTGGTCTACACCATCACCGACGCCGGCAAAGCGGAGGTGCAGGGCTGGTTCGCCGCACCCGTGGAGCGCAACAATCCGCCGCGGAACGAACTGGCCATCAAATTGGCGCTCGCGGTGACGCTGCCCGGTGTCGACGTGCAGGCCATCATCCAGGCCCAGCGCGTGGCGTCCATGCGGGCGCTGCAGGATTACACCAAAGCCCGGCGGGACACCGCTTCCAACCAGCGGGCGGCGGACACCGCCTGGCTGCTGGTGCTGGATTCGCTGATCTTCCAGACGGAAGCGGAGGTCCGCTGGCTGGATCTCTGCGAGGCGCGGATGGTGCAGCAGGCGCAGAACGGCCAAGCCGCGGCACGCAAACCGTCCAACGGGGTCACTGTGGAAGAGGCTGCCCCGCTCATCGCGGATAACCGCCGATGAGCGTCCGGGGGCCGCAGCAGGTCCTGGAACTCGCCAAGGTCAGCAGGACATTCGGTGAAGGCGCGACGGCGGTCGCCGCGCTCCGGGAGGTTGACCTCACCATCGGCGCCGGCGAGTTCGTCGCCGTGATGGGTCCGTCAGGTTCCGGAAAATCCTCCCTCCTGGCGCTGGCCGGGGGACTGGACCGGCCGACGTCGGGCGGTGTCTTTGTGGAATCAACGCCCCTGGGCGGGCTGGGACTGAACGAACTCGCCCGGCTGCGCCGCCGCGCCGTCGGCTATGTTTTCCAGGACTTCAATCTTGTCCCCACCCTGACCGCGGCTGAGAACGTGGCGCTGCCGCTGGAACTGGACGGGACAGCCACCCGGAAGGCGCAACGCCAGGCGCTGGACGCGCTGCGGCAGGTGGGCATCCCCGAACTCGCGGACCGCTTTATGGACCAGATGTCCGGCGGGCAGCAGCAGCGGGTGGCCATCGCACGTGCCATCGTGGGTGAGCGCCGGCTGATCCTGGCGGACGAACCCACGGGCGCCCTGGATTCCACCACCGGCCACGGCGTCATGGAAGTGCTCCGCGGACGTGCCGATGCCGGTGCCGCCGTGATGCTGGTAACGCATGAGGCCCGGCATGCCGCCTGGGCTGACCGGGTGGTGTTCCTCCGGGACGGCCGGATCGTGGATCAGGCGGCTGCCATGCACGATCCCGCCATGCTCCTGGCGCAGGCCGGCAGCTGACGTGGGGCTCAACCTTGCCCCGGTGCCCGGCGGGCGCCGGCAGGCTTTCCGGGTGGCCATGCGGATGGCGCGGCGAGATATCCGCCGGCACAAAGGGCGTTCCCTGCTGATCATCGCACTGATCCTGCTGCCTGTGGCCGGGATGACCGGTGCAGCCACGCTTTACCAGAGCATGCAGCGGACTCCCGCCGAGCAGGTGCAGTTCGAGCTCGGTGCTACGCAGGCCAGGTTCAGGTCCATGCCTGCCCAAAACTCCCGGTTCGTCCAGAGCCCGGTGGATGACCAACGCTTTGCCAGCGCGGAATATGGACGGGACCCGCTGTTCAGCCCTGCGGACCCGAAGGACGTCCTGCCGTCCGGCTACGACGTGCTGACGGAGACGGCCTTGACGGTCACGGCCACCTCCGCCGGGGCCGAGGTTAACCTGATGACCAGGGCTGTGGACGCCCTGAATCCGGCATTCGCCGGCAAATTCACACTCCTGGAGGGGCGCTCGCCGTCCGGACCGGACGAGGTGCTGGTGTCCCGCGGGCTCTTGGAGCGTTTCGGCCTGCGGCTGGGTGACAAACTGACGACGTCGGCCGGAACCTTTGCCGCCGTGGGCAGGTTGCGTGATGCGGCCTTTTCTGATGGGAACGTCATGCTGTTCCTGAAACCGGGCCAGGGCAGCGTTGCCCCGCCCGTCAATGCGACGCTGTACTACCTTGCCGGCGGCGCTCCTGTTACGTGGCCGCAGATCGAGGAGCTGAACACCCGCGGCGTTGCTGTCCTATCCCGCAGCGTGGTCCTGGATCCGCCGCCGGCCCGGGACTCCGATCTGTTCAGCAGCCCGAACGATTGGCCGGCCTACCTGACCGGGGCGCTTGTGGGCTCCTTGGCCCTACTGGAGGTGGGTTTGCTGGCGGGGGCCGCCTTTGCCGTCGGTGCCAAGCGGCAGGTCCGCGAACTGGCGTTGCTGGCAGCCTCCGGAGCCGAAGCACCCACCATCCGGTCGGTGGTGACAGCCGCCGGGTTATGGCTGGGCACGGTGGCGGTACTCGGCGGTGCGGCCTTGGGGCTGGCCGGTGCTGCCGGTGTGGTGTTCTGGGTCCGGTTGCAGGGCTCAGTCCGGCTGGCCGGTTTCCACCCGGACACGCTGCTCACGGGAACCGCGATGCTGATGGGCCTGCTTGCCTGCGCGCTCGCCGCGCTGGTGCCGGCCCGGCAGGTGGCCCGCCAGGCGGCCCTGGGTGCGCTGAAATCAGGACGGGCCCCGGCAGTGACCGGAAAATGGCCCGCCCGCATCGGTGCCGGGTTCCTGGTTCTCGCGGCGGCGATGCTCGCTGTGGGAGGATTCCTTGGGCTGGTGGGTGATGACCTCGATGAGCTCATGGCCAGGGTTCCCATGGTTGCGGCGCTCCTGGCCGGCGGCGCTGTGCTGACGGTCGTTGCGCTGGTCCTGCTGACCGGAGGCTTTGTGTCAGCGCTGACCAGGCGGACCGGCTGGATGCCGCTTCCCTTGCGAATGGCGTCGCGCGACTCCGCCAGGAACCGTACCCGCACCGTCCCGGCGGTGGCAGCCGTACTGGCCGCAGCCACACTCGCCAGCGTTGCCATGGTGCTGGCGGCGAGCCAGTTGGAGGACGCCAAGAGGACCCACTATTGGTCAGCACACCAGTTCCAGGCCGTGCTGCCGCTGACCCTGCCGGGTACGCCCACGGCTGACGCGGCCAACGGCGGGCTTGCTGCCGCCTCCCGGACGGTGGATCCGGCTGCGTTGTCCGGCTTGGTGCGCGAGTCGCTGGCGGCAGTTGAATGGACACAGCCGTTGGCGGGGGTCATGGCCCCGCAGTGCGATATGCGGACCACGGCCACCGGTGGCCTGATCTCGGACGGCGATCCCACTGGCTGCCTGCAGTATGGCCTCGGTACTCCGGCAGGCAACGAATGCCCGGCCACCCCGCAAGGACGGATCAAGGATGCGTCGGACTGGCGCTGCGGGGGAGCGATGTTCCCTGCAGGGATTTCAGGACAGCTCCCGCGGCTCATCGTGGGCGGCGCCGACGAACTCCGGGCTGTTCTGGGCCGCGAACCCGGGCAGGAGAGCCTCGATGTGGTGGCCAACGGCGGAATCGTCGTCAGCAACCCCGTGTTCGTCAAGGACGGTCACGCAATGCTGGAGTCCACGGACATCCGCAAGCCCAAACCCGCCGTCGGCCCCGCGTTTCAAGGCTATGAAGTAGTCAGCAGTACGCCGTTGCCGGCTGTTGTGGAGGCACCCGTGGCGCCGGTGCCGTACTACGGCGTTGTGTCCCCCCAGACGGCTGTCAGGCTTGGGCTCCCTGTTGAGCCGTCAGCGCTGCTGGTGCAGTTGTCCGGGCTGCCGGACAATGCCGGGCAGGACAAAGTCTCCGCGGCACTGTCAACCTTCTACGGGGTGCGGGGCATGTCCTTTAGGGTGGAGGGCGGAATCAGCGCCGACGGTTCCATCCTCCTGTGGGTCATTGTTGGCCTCAGCGCACTCATCACTCTCAGCGCCGCCGGGATCACCACGGGGCTCGCGCTCGCCGATGCCCGTAACGACCACATGACCTTGGCCGCGGTGGGCGCGGCACCGGGACTGCGCAGATCATTGGCGGCCGCCCAGTCGCTGATGACGGCGGGCCTGGGCACGCTCCTGGGCATAGCGGCCGGCGTCATCCCGGCAGCCCTCACGGTTGCGGCCACGCGGATGTACGCCGGAGCCACCGTTCCCTGGCTGCAGCTGCTGGCCCTCCTGGTCGCCGTTCCGCTCACTGGCTCAGTGTTGGCGTGGATGTTCACCCAGGCAAGGCTTCCGATGTCCCGGCGTGGCGCCGGGAGCTGAATCACGTCACACAGACCGGGTTCCTGGTCGGAGGCCTTTGTACGCCCGGCGCCTCCCTTATGCCGTTCACCGCATTGACACGCGGCGCGGGCACAATGCCGCGTCCCCGTTGGTGCGGCGTTGGTAGGGTGCCTTGGAGCAACCCACTGAAGCACCAAATCTCGAGGAGGAGACATGGCCAGCAGGCCTGACGAACCGGTAAGTGCAGCGCCAGGAGGCGGCCCTTTGACGGCCGATCCGAAGCTTCCGCCAACCGCCGTGGATGAGGCTGTCCGCGAGTCTGAAGACAGGAATTGGACTCCGGCCAAGATCGCCCTGTGGGCAGCCATCGCACTGCTCGGCGGCGTCGCCTGGTTCATGGTGGCGATCGTCCGGGGCGAGACCGTCAACGCGATCTGGTTCGTCTTTGCCTCGGTCTGTACCTACCTCATCGGCTACCGGTTCTACTCCAAGGTGATCGAACGCCTGATTACCAAGCCGGACGACCGCCGCGCCACCCCGGCGGAATACAAAGCTGACGGCAAGGACTACGTCCGCACGGACCGGAACGTCCTCTTTGGCCACCACTTCGCCGCCATCGCCGGCGCGGGTCCGTTGGTCGGGCCCATCATCGCGGCCCAGATGGGCTACCTCCCCGGCACTATCTGGATCATCATCGGCGTCGTGCTCGCAGGCGCAGTCCAGGACTACCTGGTGATGTTCTTCTCCATGCGCCGCGGCGGACGTTCCCTGGGCCAGATGGCCCGCGAGGAACTGGGCGTCATCGGCGGTACCGCAGCACTGGTGGCTACGTTGCTCATCATGGTGATCATTGTTGCGATCCTGGCGCTCGTCGTCGTCAATGCCCTGGGCGAAAGCCCGTGGGGTGTGTTCTCGGTGGGGATGACCATCCCGATTGCGCTGTTCATGGGCGTCTACCTTCGCTACATCCGGCCGGGCAAGATCATGGAAGTGTCCCTGATTGGTTTTGTGCTGCTGATGGCCGCGATCATCGGCGGCGGCCTGGTGTCCCAGACCGGGTGGGGCTCCGCGTTCTTCACGCTGGACAAGGTGACCATTGCCTGGGGCCTCATTGTCTACGGCTTTATCGCCGCCATCCTTCCGGTGTGGCTGCTCCTGGCTCCCCGCGACTACCTCTCCACGTTCATGAAAATCGGTGTGATCGTGATGCTCGCGCTGGCCATCATCGTGGTTCGTCCCGAGATCACGGTTCCGGCCTTCAGCGAGTTCGCCGGCCGCGACAACGGACCGGTTTTCCCTGGTGCGTTGTTCCCGTTCCTGTTTGTGACCATCGCCTGCGGGGCCCTGTCCGGCTTCCATGCCCTGATCTCCTCGGGGACTACGCCGAAACTGATCGAGAAGGAACGCCAGACCCGCTTCATCGGCTACGGCGGCATGCTGATGGAGTCGTTTGTGGCCATCATGGCGCTTGTCGCGGCCATCTCCATTGACCGCGGGCTGTACTTCGCCATGAACGCTCCGGCCGCCCTGACCGGCGGCACGGTGGAAACCGCTGCCGCCTGGGTCAACGGCCTGGGCCTGTCCGGGGTCAACATCAGCCCGGCCCTGCTCGCGGAGACGGCAGCCAACGTGGGCGAACACAGCATCGTGTCCCGGACCGGCGGTGCGCCCACGCTGGCTGTTGGCCTGGCCCACATCATGCAGCAGTTCATCGGCGGCACAGCCATGATGGCGTTCTGGTACCACTTCGCCATCATGTTCGAGGCTCTGTTCATCCTCACCGCCGTGGATGCCGGGACCCGCGTGGCGCGCTTTATGCTGCAGGATTCCATCGGCAACTTCATTCCGAAGTTCAAGGAAGCTTCCTGGCGCCCGGGAGCCTGGCTGTGTACCGCCGTTATGGTGGGCGCCTGGGGCGCCGTGCTGATCATGGGCGTGACTGATCCGCTGGGCGGCATCAACACGCTGTTCCCGCTCTTCGGCATCGCCAACCAGTTGCTGGCCGCCATTGCGCTGTCCGTCTGTTTGGCCATCGTTGCCAAGCAGGGGACCTTCAAATACCTGTGGATCGTGGCCGTGCCGCTGGCGTTCGCTGCGGTGGTGACCATCACGGCGAGCTACCAGAAGATCTTCTCGCCGACCCCCGCCGTCGGCTACTTCGCCAACAACGCGGCCTTCAGCAAGGCACTTGCGGACGGCAAGACCGAGTTCGGCACAGCGAAGAGCGTGGCCGCCATGGAAGCCGTGGTGCGCAACACCGCGATCCAGGGCTGGCTGTCGGTCATTTTTGTGGTCCTGAGCATCATCGTCATCGTGATGGCGGTGGTGGCCACCATCACGGCCTTCCGCAATCATTCCGCCGGGATGCCAAATGCTGACAACGAGGATGAGGCCAGGCCGTCGAAGGTCTTCGCGCCCGCCGGGCTGATTCCCACCGCTGCGGAACGCGAACTGCTGGCCGAGTGGAACAAGCTCCCGGCCGAACTGCGGTTTGATCGGGCGGGGCACCACTGATGAGCCCAGGACTGGCCGCGGTCGCCACCGGGTTCCGGGTTTTCGCCCGGTACCTCGGCGGCGTGCTCGGTGCTGATGCCTACGCGAAGTATCTGGAACACCACCATGCCGGCGGACACGGCGAGCCCCTCCTGACCGAGCGCGAGTTCTGGCGGGACCGGACGGACCGTCAGGATTCCAATCCGCAGGGGCGGTGTTGTTGACCTTGCCGGCCGGCCAACGTCCAACAACTGGACTGCGTCCATCCTCTGGCCGGCTTCAAAGGCTGGACTGTTTCATCGACTGGACGGGCCGTCCTCGGCTCGTGAGAGTATGAACGCATGAGCGATCCGACAGACACTCAGCCTGATGACGTCCCCGTTGAGGGGAAGACCCTGGATAACGGCGGACCTGCTGGCCCGGCTGGTGCCGGCGCGGCCGGAGCCGACCCCGTCGCTGCTGGCCCTGTCCCCACCGGCCCGGTCCCCACGGGCCCGGCGGCCAGGAGCCGGGCCAAGGGCAGCAACCTCCAGGACCTCGTGGACGAGCCTGCCAAAGTCATGCGCATCGGAACCATGATCCGGCAGCTCCTGGCCGAGGTGAAGTCAGCTCCGCTGGACGACGCCGCGCGCGAACGCCTGGCCGAGATCCACGAGCGATCCATCAAGGAGCTGGAGGACGGGCTGGCCCCGGAGCTCGTTGAAGAACTGGAGCGGATCAGCCTGCCCTTCCCGGATAACGCGACGCCGTCGGACGCCGAGCTTCGGATCGCCCAGGCGCAGCTGGTGGGGTGGCTGGAAGGCCTCTTCCACGGTATCCAGACGGCCATCGTCGCCCAGCATGCCGCCCGTGAGCAGGCCGCGGCGCAGCTGCAGCTGAGGCAGCTTCCGCCTGGCACGGTGATTGCGCCTGGCGTGGTCATCGGGGAGAACGGTGAACCGCAGCGTGCCACCGCCGGCCAGCATTCCGGTCCGGGGCCGGCCGGCCGGCCGGAAGACCCGGACCACGGCCCCGGCCAGTATCTTTAGGATCCTGCGTGGGATTCTTTACCGCCGCCCGCCAAGGGCGCAAGGACGATACTGAGCTCGGCAAGGGTCTCTGGCGCCGTGCCCACGACCGTTTCCACCGCGGCCTGGACCGCTATCACCAGGTCCTCGAAGGTGTCGAAGACGAGCAGCTTTACGCCGAACTGGTAGACGTTGCCAATGAGCTGGCGGGGCTCATGGACCGCGTCCGGGCGGTCTGCGTGGAAGCCCAGCGACGCTCGCCCAGCGAAGGACTGGATATTCCCGGCGCATTGGCAGGTGTCCACCGCTCGTTGTCGAAGGCCGGCAATTCGCTGGCCACCACCGCTGAGGCCGCCGCCATGCTGCGGCTCGCCGTCGGGCCTGTTCCTGTGGGGGCAGCGTCAGTGCGCCGCCGCGCGGAATCTGTGTTTGAGCAGGTAGCCGATGCCGAACGCCGGCTCGCCGAGGATGCGGCCGGTGGCCAGCCGGACAGTATGTCCGGCTGAGCGGTTCTTCCCGCTGATCCTTAGGCCGCGATCCGGGACTGCCCCACCGTTACAGCATCGATGACGGCCCAGGATTCCTCGCCGACGCAGTGCCGGCCGGCGAAACGCTCGGCGTCGTTCAGGGAGTCGAAGGTGTCACTGAGGATCCGGCCACAGTCGGGGTCGAAGTACGTGACGTGAAATTCCTGTGCAGGTTGGTTTTCCATAAATCCAGTCTGCAACCGGGGTCTGACAATGACCGTGCATCAGTCCCGCGTGTTGCCCAGGCGGAGCACCCGCTCCTGTGCGAGCACGGCCGAACGCCGGGCTTTGTCCGCTGCCCGCGCCGCCTGCTTGGCCTCGGCTGCCGCGGCACCCAGGTTCTTCCGGGCACTGTCCAGTTGCTCCTCGAGGGCTTTGAGCCGGTCACGGAGCTCGCGTGTTTCGCCGGACAGTTCCGAGACTTCAGCCTCCGTGTCCTCCAGCTGCCTTTGCCGGTCCGCGGCCAGCCGGGCCGACTCTTCCTCACCTGCCTTGGCCAGGGCCAAGGCAGCGGTGGCTTTCTCCAGCGCCGAGGGGGACGCCGGCCGCGGAGTCTCCCGGACCGCCTTGAGGCGCGGCTGGTCCGCTTTCTGTGGGGCCGGGCGCTCCGCCGCCGGCCGTTCTTCCTGCGCACGTGCGGCGGCGGGCTTTCCGGTGGTGCGCGGCACCGGCACTGCCCCAGGCACCGCTACGGCTCCGTCGAGATCGACGCTGTCCACGCCGTCGGCCGACAGGGACTGGACCAGCAGGCCGCTTTGGACCGCGGCGGTGGCACCTTCGTCGGCGGTCATCGCCTGCAGGGTCCGCTCGACGTCGGCCGCGATGGTTGCGCTGATGCTCCGCCCGTGCCGTTCGGCGACGGACCGGGCGGTGTCGACGGCGGCCCCCAGCAGGGTGCGGCGTTCCCGCGCCAGCTCCCTCAGGGCGGCGGCGTCAAGGGATGCCTGGGCCGCCCGCATCCGTTCGCCGAGCCCGCCAAGCTGAGCGAGCAGTTCAGGCTCATGGATAGCCATCATGTTGACCGTCCAGGCCGCCACTGATGGTTTGGGCAACGCTTTGACGGCGGCAGGCAGTTCTTTTCCGGAGCCCGCGGCGGTTTTTGCTGCGGCGGCGCGGGCGGCCACAAATTCGTCGAAGGGCAGGGCATACAGTTCGAACGCGATCGCAGCCAGCGCCTTGTCATCCATGGACGACATCTTAGGGGGCACCCCGGACATCTGTGCCGGCGGGTTTCCGTTGCAACCGCAGGCGGCATCCGGCGCCAGCAACCGCCCTGTTGCTCAACCGTCCCGCGCGGTAAGTTGCTCGCATGGATGATTCATATCAGGTCATTGTGGTTGGCGGCGGGTTTGCGGGCATGACAGCCGCGGAGGAGCTCGGCAGAAAAGGCGTAGGCGTGCTGCTGATCGATGTGAACAACTATCACCAGTTCCAGCCGCTCCTGTACCAGGTGGCGGCGTCGCAGATCGGCGTGTCTGCGGTGGCTCGGCCGCTGCGCTCGGTGTTCCGCGGCATCAAAAGGGTGCGGGTGGTCACCGCGGAGGTGACGGCGGTGGATGCTGCCGCGCGTACGGTAACGACGGCGGACGGCTCCCGTTACCAGGCTCGGATCCTGGTCATCGCCGCCGGCGCCGTCCCGAATTTCTTCGACACCCCGGGCGCTGAAGAGCACGCCTATCCGTTGTATTCGGTGGCAGATGCCACGCGCCTGAGTGCTGCGCTCACTACTGTGCTCGATGAGGCAGACCGTGAGAATTCCGGAAGCGCCGATGTTGTGGTGGTGGGCGGTGGTCCCACCGGAGTGGAGACCGCCGGCGCCCTGGCGGAGAACGTCAAGTACATTGTGCCGAAGTACTTTTCGCCGGACCTTGCGGCACGGTGCCGCGTTCATCTGGTGGATATGGTGCCGAACGTGCTGAATGCCTTCTCCACCAAATCACAGGCCTATACCCGGGACCGGCTGGTGAAACTTGGGGTTCAGCTGCACATGGGCCAGAGCGTGACCGATGTCCGGACCGATGGAATCACACTGGCGGACGGGACCGTTATTCCCGCGCGGATCGTGGTGTGGGCCGGCGGGCTGAAAGCCGGAAGGATCTTTGCCGGAGCGGGCCTTCCGCAGGGGAGGGGTGGCCGCATCGACGTACTGCCGGACCTGACAGTGCCCGGGGTTGACGGCGTGTATGTGCTGGGCGATGCCGCCAACATTACCGATGCCGCGGGTGACAAGCTTCCCCAGCTCGGGTCGGTGGCCCAACAGTCCGGCAAATGGGCGGCCCGCAACATTCATGCTGACCTCACGGGGGGCAAGCGGGAGCCGTTCCGATACTGGGACAAGGGCTACATGGCCATGGTGGGCCGGGGCGCCGCGGTAGCCGAACTGGGCCGCAAACGGATTCAGTTGCAGGGCCCACTGGCATTCGTTTCATGGTTGGCGGTCCATCTGGCCTTGCTCCCCGGCTTCCAGCAAAAGGTCCGGGCTCTCACGTCCTGGGCAACCGGGTACGTCACCCACAGCCCGTCCCAGGTGGTGGTGGGCAGGCCCGATTAGCGCCGGTGCGGCCCGG
>DASSIA010000221.1:0-5281 GCA_035692345.1 Arthrobacter sp.
AACCCTTTGCGGTCTGTCACGTGCGTCACAGATGGCAGGATGGAACGTATGACTTATTCAGCCGCGGAGAACCGCTACGAATCCATGCCCTACCGCCGCGTCGGACGCAGCGGACTGAAGCTGCCGGCCATTTCCCTGGGCTTGTGGCACAACTTCGGCGACGACAAGCCCTTCGAAGTGCAGCGCGCCATCCTGCGCCGCGCCTTCGATCTGGGCGTCACGCACTTCGACCTCGCGAACAACTACGGCCCGCCCTACGGCGCCGCCGAGACCAACTTCGGCCGCCACTTCAAGGACGACTTCAGGCCGTACCGCGACGAACTCATCATCTCCAGCAAGGCCGGCTACGACATGTGGCCCGGCCCATACGGCAACTTTGGCTCCCGCAAGTACCTGCTGGCCAGCCTGGACCAGTCCCTGCAGCGGATGGGCCTGGACTATGTGGACATCTTCTACAGCCACCGGCCGGACCCGGAGACGCCGATGGAGGAGACCATGGGCGCCCTTGACCACGCCGTCCGCTCCGGCAAGGCCCTGTACGCCGGCATCTCCTCCTATACCCCGGAGCAGACATTGGAAGCGGCCCGGATCCTGAAGGAACTGGGCACGCCGCTGCTGATCCACCAGCCGAGCTACTCCATGCTGAACCGCTGGACGGAGAACGGCAGCCCCAACCTCTACGAGGCCCTGGATCAGGTGGGCGCCGGTTCCATCGCGTTCTCGCCGCTGGCCCAGGGGATGCTGACAGACCGCTACCTCAAGGGTGTACCCGCAGATTCCCGGGCGGCCCAGGCCAAGTCCCTGGACTCAGCCATGATCACGGATGAAAACCTGGACCGGGTGCGCGGACTCGACAAGATCGCCGGGGGCCGGGGCCAGACCCTGGCGCAAATGGCGATCGCCTGGATCCTCCGGGAGCAGGGCAAGGGCTCCTCCGTGACGTCCGCACTGGTTGGCGCATCCAGCGTCCGGCAGCTCGAAGACACCCTGTCCGCCATCAACAACCTGGACTTCACGCCGGACGAGATCACTGCCATCGACGAGTTCGCCGTCGAGTCGGACATCAACCTCTGGAAGCAGAAGTAACAACCGCGCACCGGGGGCCGGGAACAATCCCGGCCCCCGCGTGGTTGGGTAAGATGAAAAGGCGCCGAATGGCGCACTGCCGGCGTGCCGCCGTCGTACTTTCCAGTACTGACCGCCCTGGCAGCTGAAGTTGTCTTCAAAGGAGTTCCGTGTCTGCAAATCCGATTCGTGTTGCCATCGTTGGTGTGGGTAACTGCGCCGCCTCGCTCGTCCAGGGTGTGCACTACTACCGTGACGCCGATCCGCAGGCCACGATCCCGGGTCTGATGCACGTGGAGTTCGGCAAATACCACGTCAACGATGTCCAGTTTGTTGCCGCTTTTGATGTTGACGGCAAGAAGGTGGGCGTGGACCTCGCCGACGCCATCCTGGCCAGCGAGAACAACACCATCAAGATCGCCGACGTGCCCCCCACCGGCGTGACCGTCCAGCGCGGCCACACCCTCGACGGCCTCGGCAAGTACTACCTCGAGACCATCGAACAGTCCACCGAAGAGCCCGTTGACATCGTCGCTGCGCTCCGCGAATCCAAGGCCGACGTTATGGTCTGCTACCTTCCGGTCGGTTCCGAGGATGCTGCCCACTTCTACGCGCAGGCTGCCATCGACGCCGGCGTGGCGTTCGTCAACGCCCTGCCCGTCTTCATCGCCGGCACCAAGGAATGGGCCGACAAGTTCACCGCAGCAGGCGTTCCGATCGTGGGCGACGACATCAAGAGCCAGATCGGTGCCACCATCACGCACCGCGTTATGGCCAAGCTCTTCGAAGACCGCGGCGTCACCCTGGACCGCACGTACCAGCTGAACGTCGGCGGCAACATGGACTTCAAGAACATGCTCGAGCGCGACCGCCTCGAGTCCAAGAAGATCTCCAAGACCCAGGCCGTGACGTCCAACGTTGAAGCCGACATCGCGCCGCGCAACGTCCACATCGGCCCGTCCGACTACGTCCAGTGGCTCGACGACCGCAAGTGGGCTTTCGTCCGCCTCGAGGGCCGCAACTTCGGTGACGCTCCCGTGTCGCTCGAATACAAGCTCGAGGTCTGGGACTCACCCAACTCCGCCGGCGTGATCATCGACGCCATCCGTGCCGCCAAGATCGGCCTGGACCGCGGCATCGGCGGCCCGCTGCTCTCCGCCTCCAGCTACTTCATGAAGTCCCCGCCGGAGCAGTTCAACGACGACCTCGGCCGTGAAAAGGTCGAGGCCTTCATCCGCGGCGACCTGGAACGCTAACCCTCCTATCGTCCAGTTGCTCTATCACTTTTGGTCCCCAAACCTACGGTTTGCCGACCAAAAGTGATAGAGCAACTGTCCTTTAACGGGTCTGCAGCGCCATCCGGACCTGGATGACGGCACGGCGGAAGTCATGAGCCAGATCGTCCCCGTTGAATTTGAAGTACCTCCAGCCAGCAGCATTGAATGATTCGTCGCGGCGATTATCGCGCGACTGCTGCTCGCGCGTCAGGTGATGGCCGCCGTCGTACTGGATGGCGATCCGTTGCGCACGGTATCCCAAGTCGGCCGCCGGCGAATACGGGTCAGCCTCTGCAATCCGCAGTTGCAGTTCTGGTTCAGGTAGGCCTGCGGCCGTCAGAGCGAGGCGCAGGAAGGTCTCAGGGGCGGAATCTGCACCCGCCCGGATGAGTTCGACCGCCTCCCTTGCTTTGACGATACCCTTGAGCTTCGGGTGCTTCTTCAGCATTTCGTGCAGGACTGGCAGCGATGACCAAGGCTCCAAGCGGTCTTCGAGGCCGGGCCGGGGCTGGCGGACCAACTGGTCACCCACAGCTACCAGGTCCTCTAAGGGCAGGATGCTGGCAAGGTCAAGCCAAGTCCGTGCCGGCGTGGAGATGCGGATTCCGTCCAACTCCATGACCTCGTGCTCAAAGGCCAAGACAGTGTGGCCCACTACGCCCTTTCGCCGTACGGGAGGTAATGTCCTGGGCTTGCTCAGATGGAGTTCGCGGCAGTCGCGGAACCAAGACGGAAGCCAGAATCCGAGCAAAACTGCGGCGGTCAGGTGCGAAATCCACGCGCCCGGGGTAGCCGCCGAGAGCGCTCTGGCCAACGCCCGGATCTCAAAGTCCCAGCCAGTCGACCAGTAGAGCAATCGTCCTCCCGAGGCAAGGTCTGAGGAGCGGAGTCGGCCGTTGCTCAGACCGGCGGCCCGCGCCTCATAGACAGTGAAAGGTGCGGCAGAAAGTTGAGTCGGCAGGGGCGACGATGAGCGCATGTGCACCATTGTTGCCCGAAGCCGCTGTCGCCCGCAGAAGTTATCCACAGGCCCTGTTGTGCTATCAGTTTTGGTCGCTAAACCGCCCGAATGAGAGCCGAAAGTGATAGAGCAATCCGGTGAGAGAGGGTTGGGTCAGAATAGGCCGACCGGGTGGCCATGCGCGTCGACGTCCATGCGCATCGCGGCCGGATCCTTGGGCAGGCCGGGCATGGTCATGACGGCACCGGTCAGGGCCACGATGAAGCCGGCCCCGGTCTTTGGGATGAGGTCGCGGACGTGGATGGTGAAGCCCTTGGGTGCGCCCAATTGCGAGGCATCGTCGGTGAATGAGTACTGGGTCTTGGCCATGCACACGGGCATCCCGGCCCAGCCGTTCTTCTGGATGTCCGCCAGCCGCCGCAGCGCCGGGACGGAGAATTCCACGCCGTCGGCACCGTAAATCTCCTGCACGATCGTCCGGATCTTGTCCTCCACAGACAGATTCAGCGGGTATAGATGCCGGAAGTCCGACGGCGCTGCCACCGCAGCGGCGACCTTCGCCGCGAGCTCATCGCCGCCGTCGCCCCCGCCGCCCCGGCCCCAGACGTCGGCAACCGCGGCCTGCACCCCCTCGCGCGCACACCAGGCAAGCAGCCAGTCCAGCTCCTCCGCGGTGTCGGATGAAAACCTGTTGATGGCCACCACGGGCGCGATGCCGAACTTCTCGACGTTCTGCAGGTGTCGCTTCAAGTTCCGGACGCCGGCTGCCAGCGCCTCGGCGTTCGGCTCCTTGAGCTGGTCTTTCGGGACACCGCCGTGCATCTTGAGCGCCCGGATCGTCGCCACCACCACGACGGCGGACGGTGCCACCTCCGCGATCCGCGCCTTGATGTCCATATACTTTTCGGCGCCGAGGTCCGCCCCGAAACCGGCTTCCGTGACCACGATGTCGGCCAACTGCTGCGCAGTCCGGGTGGCGATGAGGGAGTTGCAGCCATGCGCGATGTTCGCGAACGGGCCGCCGTGGACCAGGGCGGGCGTCCCCGCGATGCTCTGGACGAGGTTCGGCTTGAGGGCATCCTTGAGCAGCATGGTCAGGGCGCCCTGGATGCCCAGGTCCGCCACCGTGACAGGCCGGCGGTCGTAGCTGTAGCCGAAGGTGATTCGGCCCAGGCGCTCGCGAAGATCGTCGAGGTCCGTGGCCAGGCAGAAGACGGCCATGATCTCCGAGGCCGCCGTGATGTCGAAACTGTCCTGGCGAGGCACGCCCTGCGCCGGCCCGCCAAGGCCGATGACTACCTCCCGGAGCGAGCGGTCGTTCATGTCCAGGACACGCTTGAAGGTCATGCGCCGGGGATCGATGTTGAGCTCGTTGCCCTGGAAAATGTGGTTGTCCACCAGGGCCATGAGCGCGTTGTTGGCCGAGGTGATGGCGTGGAAGTCACCGGTGAAATGCAGGTTGATCTCGTCCATGGGCAGGACCTGGGAATAGCCGCCGCCCGCCGCACCGCCCTTCATGCCCAGAATGGGGCCCAACGACGGTTCACGCAAGGCGATCATGACGTTGTGGCCCGCACGTGCCAGGGAGTCGGCGAGTCCCACCGTGGTGGTGGACTTCCCCTCGCCTGCAGGGGTGGGGGACATGGCCGAGACGAGGACCACTTTGCCCGCGGGCTTTCCGGCCGGAAGCAGCAGCCGCGCCGGATCGATTTTCGCCTTGTAACGCCCGTAGAGTTCCACGGCATCGGCGTTGATTCCGGCCCGCTCGGCGATCTGCTCGATCGGCAGGATGTCGGCCTGTTGCGCGATCTCAAGATCGGTGCGGACCCTGTTATCAGACATCGACGTCCTTCGGCTCTGTGCCAACTTCGGCTCTGTTGCGGAACAGTATGCGGAACCCTGTGCGCGACAATCTACCAGCCCTCGATTCACAGGTGAGAGAGGGTCTGCCCAGAACGGCTTAAAGGTGAGAGAGGGT
>DASSIA010000222.1:0-4091 GCA_035692345.1 Arthrobacter sp.
GGCCGCTACGCAGTCCGGGAGCCAGACGTACATCGTCCTGTACAAGGCCAATGGGGTTTCCGCTGCGTCCCTCGCCGCAGTGCAGGCCGCCGGGGGAACCGTGGTCCAGGCGTATCCGCAGATCGGTGTGGCTATCGTGACGTCAGACCGCGGCGGCTTTGATGCAGCCCTGCGGACCTCAGACTCTTCTGTTCAGGGGGCCGCTTCCACCGCCGGCTTCGCCGTGGCTGTCAAGGACGACACCACCGCTACCGCCGACGCGCCGGTGCTAGCCGGCACCCCCGCACCCGGCAATGACAACCTTTCCGGGCTGCAGTGGGATATGGACCAGATCAACGCGCCTGCCGCCCGCGCCATCAACGGCGGCAGCGCCTCCGTGGTGGTGGGCGACATCGATACCGGCCTGGACTACACGCACCCTGACCTGGCCCCTAACGTGGATTTCGCAAAGAGTGCTTCCTGCGTTGGCGGCGCTCCGAACACTGCCCCCTCGGCCTGGATGGATGACAACGGCCACGGAACCCACACCGCAGGCACCATCGCGGCAGCCAAGAACGGCATCGGCATGGTGGGCGTCGCACCCAACGTCAAAATCGCCGGAATCAAGGCCGGCAACGCTGACGGATTCTTCTTCCCCGAGGCGGTGGTCTGCGCCTTTATGTGGGCAGGATCGAACGGCATCCAGGTGACCAACAACAGCTACTTCGCCGATCCCTGGCTCTTCAACTGCAAAAATGACCCCGGCCAGCGGGCCATTTGGGAGGCCGAGCGCAGGGCCATCAGGTTCGCCCAGCAGAACGGCACCACGGTAGTTGCGGCTGAAGGCAACGAATCAGATGACCTGGCCCACCCCACCCAGGACGTCACCAGCCCGGATAACGCAACTCCCGTCACACGCGAAATCACCAACGCCTGCGCAGTGGTCCCCACTGAAGTTCCCGGAGTGATTGGCGTGACTGCCAGCGGCAACAAGGGTTTCAAGTCCTTCTACTCGAGCTATGGCGCGGGCAGTGCGGATGTGATGGCACCCGGCGGAGACTCACGGCAGCTGACCGCAGCTGCCCCCAACGGCCGTGTGCTGTCAACCTACCCGGCGAGCCTTATGAATAACTGCCTCCGGAAGGTCTTTGATGGGGCCGCCTCGTACTGCTACCTCCAGGGGACGTCAATGGCGTCGCCCCACGTTGCGGGTATCGCGGCGCTCGTGGCCAGCACAGGCGTGAGCAACCCCGGTGCCGTCGCGGCCAGGATCGCCAACTCAGCGGACGCGACACCGTGCCCGGCGGATATGTCCTTCTATGCGCCGTTCCCCTCCACCAGCAACGGCGCACCGCAGGTGTGCTCAGGCGGAGCGGGCTACAACAGCTTCAGCGGCCACGGGCAGGTGAACGCCCTCCGGGCCATCGGCGGCTAACGCTCAGCTCCTCGCGACAATTAAAGTACGACGGCGGGTCCCCGGTTTCGCTCGGAAGCCGGGGACCCGCCGTCGTTCTCGCCAATCGAAGGGGTGGCTAGGCGGAAACCAGCTCGTGCCAGTCCGCCACCAGGGGCAGGTTGTGTGCCTCGGAGACGGAGTGGTGTGCCACGTGGCCGGCGGCGATGTTGAGGCCGGCGGCGAGGGCGGGGTCGCGGTCGAACGCGGCTTTGACGCCCAGGTTGGCCAAGGCCACGGCGTAGCGCAGGGTGACGTTGGTCAGCGCGTACGTGGAGGTGTTGGGGACGGCCCCGGGCATGTTTGCCACGCAGTAGAAGATGGTGTTGTGGACCTTGTACGTGGGTTCCTGGTGCGTGGTGGGGTGGGTGTCCTCGAAGCAGCCGCCCTGGTCCACGGCGATGTCCACCAGCACGGAGCCGGGCTTCATCCGGGCCACGAGTTCGTTGCTGACCAGCTTGGGTGCCTTGGCGCCGGGGATCAGGACGGAACCGATCACCAGGTCTGCATCCACCACGGACTTTTCGATCTCGTACTTGTTCGAGGCCACGGTCTTCAGGCGGCCCTGGTACTGGGCGTCGAGTTCGCGGAGGCGGTTGATGTTGATGTCCAGGATGGTGACGTCGGCGCCCAGGCCCAGGGCCATGGCGGCGGCGTTGGTGCCGGCGACGCCGGCGCCTAGGACAACCACCTTGGCCGGGCGGACGCCCGGGACGCCGCCGAGGAGAACGCCCTTGCCGCCGGCGGGTGCCATCAGGGAGGTGGCGCCCACCTGAACGGACAGGCGGCCGGCAACCTCTGACATCGGGGCCAGCAGCGGCAGGGTACGGCCTTCCTGCACGGTCTCGTAGGCGATGGCGGTGACGCCGGAGTTGATGAGCTCGTGGGTCAGTTCGGGCTCGGCGGCGAGGTGCAGGTAGGTGAAGAGGATCAGGCCCTTGCGGAAGCGGTGGTACTCGGACTTGATGGGTTCCTTGACCTTCATGACCATATCGGCGCGTGCCCAGACGTCGTCGGCCTCTGCCACGATCTCGGCGCCTGCGATGGCGTATTCCTCGTCCGTGATCCCCGAGCCCAGGCCTGCGCCGCGTTCCACCAGGACTGCGTGGCCGTGGGTGCGGAACTCGTGAACGCCGGCCGCGGTGATGGCGACGCGGAATTCGTTGTTCTTGATCTCTTTGGGGACACCGATGATCATTGTGGGCTCCATATTCTCGGGCCGGGTAGGCCGGAAATTGCGGGAAAGGTTGTGATTCCAGAATAAATCCGGTTGTGATCCAGTCGACAGGAAACCGGGATCCGGAGTGCGCCGGCCTCGCGTCATTCCGGGAATTTTGGATTTCCTGGATCGACAAATGTTCAGCGTGAAAGCGTCAGGTGTCGCCTGCCGTTCGTTCGCCGGGTCGGCTCGGCAAGCAGTAGTGTTACCCCATGCAGCCGGACGTGGAACAGCTTGTGGAGCAGGTGGCGCAGAAGCTTGGGCGCGGGCTTTCACTGGAGGACCTGGATGGACTGTTGCTCGCCTACAGTTCCAACCAATCCCATGCCGACCGGGTCCGGGTGAACTTCCTCCTGAGCAAGAGGGTCCCGGCCGATGTCAGCGCCTGGCAGCTTTCCCATGGCATTGCCACCGCAGTGCGTCCGGTGGTGATCCCTGCCAATCCGGAACTGGGAATGCTCGGCCGGGTGTGCGTTCCCCTGATGGTGCGGGGTTTCCGGGTCGGCTACTTGTGGGTTCAGCAGGACTCGGCGGAAGAAAACCCGACGGCGATCCTCTCCCAGTTGCCGGACGTGAGCTCCGGGATCGAGATGCTTTCCGGCCTGCTGCTGGAATCCAACACCGCCGAGTCCGAGTTCAGGCGGGGCCGGGAACGCGAGTTCCTGGCCGCCTGTGCCGGCGAGGCCAACGCTGTGGCGGCCGTGGCGGGCTGGAAGGAAATCCAGGGCAAGGGCCCCTGGCAGATGGTCACAGTGCTCGACGCCGACGGCTGGGCCGGCGGCCCGGACCCCATCGCCTCCACGCTGATCCACCGGTCGGCCGCGCTGCAGGCCACCGTGGGCGTGGACGCGGCTCTCTTCAGCGCCGGCACGGAAACCCATTCGGCGGTGCTGTTCCGGGAATCCGTGGGCCGGGCCAACCATGCGCAGGTACTGGTCCACTATCAGTTGGAGCTGGCCAAACGCTCGGGCCGGCCCGTACACCGGATCATCCTGGGCATCAGCGAGGGCTTTGCCAGGCCCCGCGAACTCGCTGAGGCGTACCGGCAGTCCAGGCAGGCCGCGCAGGCTGCGGCGGTGGATCCCCAATTGGGCGAACTGGTGGACTGCCGCGCCACCGGGGTTTACCAGCTGCTGGCATCGGCAGGCGGGGGAGCAGGCGCCTGGGCAGACTCCGGGTCCGTCTACGTGCGGATGCTCGAAGACCATGACCGCAACGGCGAGCTCCTCCCGGTGCTGGAGCTCATCTATGACAACGACGGCTCGGTCCAGGACGTGGCCAACAAACTCCACCTCCACCGCAGCAGCATTTACAACCGCCTCGGCCGCATCCGCCAGCTCCTGGGTGTTGACCCACTCAAGGGAATGCCCCGCCTGGAACTCCATGCGGCCTTGAAAATGCGGCGCTGGGCGGCGCGTCCCCGGATCTAGGCTGCCCGGA
>DASSIA010000223.1:0-8785 GCA_035692345.1 Arthrobacter sp.
AACTGGGACCCCTCCCACTTCATGTGGCAGGGCATCGACCCCGTCTCCTTCATCTGGGACTTCAAGGACCGGATCTACCACGTCGATTGCAAGGACACCAAGCTCCGCCAGACCGGCCGGAACACCGTCCTCGGCTCCCACCTGCCCTGGGGCGACCCGCGACGGGGCTGGGATTTCGTCTCCGCCGGCCGCGGGGACGTCCCCTGGGAATCGTCCTTCCGGGCCCTCGCCGCGATCGGCTACACCGGGCCCATCTCCGTCGAATGGGAAGACGCCGGCATGGACCGCCTCCACGGCGCACCGGAAGCACTCGCCGCCCTGAAAAAGTTCGACTTCCCGCCGTCGAACACCTCCTTCGACGCGGCTTTCAAGCAGTAGCCCCCCGGAGTTTTTGTCCAGATAACCCGACCAAAACAGCCTTTTCGGCACGTTATCTGGACAAAAACTCGGGGGAAGCGCACGTAGAATGCGGGCATGACCCACATCATCCGAAAGGCAACAGCGGACGACGCCGGCCCGCTCGCCGAACTGGCGGCCGTCACCTTTCCGCTGGCGTGCCCGCCGTCGTCGTCACCGGAGGACATTGCCACGCACCTGGCCAACACGCTCAGCGAGCGCCTCTTCCGGGCGTACCTGGCGGATCCGGACGTGACCATTTTGGTCATCGACGCCGACGGCGCGCTCCGCGGCTACAGCCTCCTGGTCAACCGGCCGGCAGGGGATCCCGATGTGGCCACGGCCCTGACGCTCCTGCCCTCCATCGAACTCAGCAAATGCTACGTCCACCCGGATCATCACGGCCTGGGCGCCGCCGCGGAACTCATGCACGCCAGCCTGCAGGCCGCCGCGGCAACGGGCGCGGCCGGCGTCTGGCTTGGCGTTAACAGCCAGAACGCGCGCGCCATCCGGTTCTATGAGAAGCAGGGCTTCCGCAAGGTGGGCAGCAAGTCCTTCCGGCTGGGAACCACCGTGGAGCACGACTTCGTGCTGGAGCGCGCCGCCGCCTAATTGCCGGGGAGGCCGCCCAGGTTTTCGTCCAGCGGTGGGCGCGGTTCCCTCAGCAGCTTCAGTCCCGGCGGAAGGCCCTCGATGCTGCCCTCCCGCCCATGCGCCCGGATTACCGCGCGTGAGGTTCCAAGCAGCACGTTCTCTGCCCGGAAGTCCCCGACCTCCTCAGGGAGGATCGGTGCCAGATAAACCACGTTGCGTGTGAAGTCCGGGTCAAAGCGCAACAGTATCCGTGCAAGTTGGATAGGGGTAGCCGCAGCCCAGGCCTGGGGCGAGCACGCCGTGGGATAGGGCACGGGGCCATGGAATTCGGACCGGTCGAACCCGCAGAACAGCTCCGGCAGCCGCCCGTCGAAATGTTCGGCGGCCTCCAGGAGCCCACCGGCGATCCTCCTGGCCTCTTCAACGAACCCGTACCGCATCAGCCCTGTGGCCACGATCGCCGTGTCGTGGGGCCATACCGATCCGTTGTGATAGCTGACCGGGTTGTATGCGCCCATATCGGAAGCAAGTGTCCGGATCCCCCAGCCGGTGAACATTTCCGGTGACATCAGCCGCTCCACCACTAGCGGCGCTTTTTCCTCGTCCACGATTCCCACCCACAGGCAGTGGCCCATGTTCGACGTGCATGCGTCAACCGGTTTTTTGTCCTTGTCCAGCGCGATGGCGAAGTAGCCCTTGTCCGGCAGCCAGAACTTCTCGTTAAAGGACCGCTTCAACGCGGCTGCGCGCCCTGCCCAGTGGTGCTCTGTTTCCGTGTCCCCCGCCGAGCGGGCCAGCAACCTCCGTCCGACGTAGGCGGCATAAACGTACGCCTGGACCTCACACAAGGCAATGGGCGGCTCGGCCATGCTCCCGTCGGCGAAGTTAATGCCGTCCCAGGAGTCCTTCCAGCCCTGGTTGACCAATCCATGGGTATTGGGACGAAGGTACTCAACGAAGCCGTCGCCGTCGCGGTCTCCGTAATTTTCAATCCAGTCAAGGGCACGGTCGGCATTGGGCAAGAGCGAATCAACAATGTCCGCGGACAGTCCCCAGCGGCTTAGCTCACCCAAAACGCTGACAAAGAGCGGGGTGGCATCCGCTGTGCCATAGTAAGCAGTTCCACCCAGGGACAGCCCGGCTGTCACGCCCAGCCTCACCTCGTGCGGGATACGGCCAGGCTCTTCCTCGGAGTCATTATCCACTTTCGTGCCTTGAAGGGTTGCAAGCGTCTGCAGCGTCCCGGCGGCCAGGGTGGGGTCCACCAGCAGGGACATGTAGGAGGAAAGGAGCGAATCCCTGCCGAACAGCGCCATGAACCAGGGCGCGCCGGCGGCCACGGCCGCCCGGTCCGGATGCTCGGCGTCGAAAATCCGCAGGGAACCCAGATCGTTTTGGCTCCGGCGGAGGGTTGCCTCGATCGTCTCGTCCGACACTTGTATGCGGGGAATGTGCTCCTCCCAGGCCAAGTGCCGCCGCACGCCCACGCGGTGACGAGGCTGCATCTCTTCGGTGAACGGTGCCTCGGGTCCCACGCCGTTGATCAGCGGGACGACAATCAGGCTGGTGGACCAAGCGCCCCGCGCCGGAATGGTTGCGTGGAACCGAAGCCCGTCGGAGGAGACGTCGGCGCCGGCAGCGCGGATGGCTGATCCCCGTGTCTGTCCGTTGCGGCTGGCCTCGATCAGAAGTTCGCCATCCTTGACAGTGCGGCTCAACCGGGCCTCTTGGGGGGTTCGTCCGCCCTTGACATCGAAGAGATCGGCCTGGTCAGCATCCACCAGCAATTCGATATCGCAGTCCACGGCCTCGGCGGAATAGTTCTCAAGGGTGATGTCGTCCCGCATTCCGGGTCCGATATGCCTGACCTGCCGGACCACGAGCGGGCTGTCGAACCGGCGGTCCGGCCACAGGGCGCGGCCCACAAACGTGGCCTCGTAAGCGGTGGGCCGCTGGGCCACCAGAGGCTCACGCAGTGCGCCGTTAATGCGGAGGATCCAACGGGACACCACCCGGGTGTCCTGATAAAACGCGCCGTTGGTTTCACCGTCGGTGCTGATGTCGCCGCTCCGGGCAGAGATGCAGAAGGAAGAACCTTCCACCACAGTTACCGCTTCGGCCCCGCCAACATCAGCTTCAGTGTCTGCGTTCCATGCAGTCATGGACGTGTTCCTCCCTTATGGCCTCCGGACAGGATCGGGCCCTATTTAAGTGCCCGGGCTCACACTCCCCGTACTCGATTGTTGCCTACCGGGGACCCATCCGGAACCCCGCGAAGCCGGCCCATGTCCACCAGTTCTGCGTAGAGGTCCAGATGGTTGGCCACCATCCTTTCGGTGCTGAACAGTTTGGCCGCCCGGTCCCTGCACAGCGACCGGTCCAGTGCTGCGGCCAAGGAAAGGAAGGTGTGCAGCTGTTCTGTTGGCCCGAGGTAGCCGGTCTTTCCGTGGTCCACGATCTCAGGTGCGGATCCGATCGGGGTTCCCACCACAGGAGTGCCTGTTGAGAGGGATTCAATCATCACCAGTCCAAACGGCTCGGACCATTGGATGGGATTCAGGAACGCCATCGCTTCACCCATGAGCCGATACTTGTCCGTGTCACCCAGCTCGCCCAGGAATTCCTCGTTGGAGCCCAGCAGCGGTTCAACAACCGAGCGGAAGTACTCGATCTCTCCCCGCTCGCGTATCTTGGCAGCGATGCGCAACGGTATGCCGGCCCGCCGCGCGATCTGGATGGCTTCCACCACGCCCTTGTCCGGGCACATCCTGCCGACAAAGCAGGCGTAGCCGCCTGTTCCGGAGCCGGCCGGGACGGCAGCGACGTCCATTCCATGATGGATCACCCGGGTGATGGGGACATCCGGGACGTGGGAGATCTGGTCTCGTGAGATTCCGATGATGGCTGTGTCGGCAGCCATGGCGCGGTACAGATCGGCCGACGCCGGGATGAGGGGTCCGTGAATGGTCGTCACCACAGGGGCGCTGGACTTCCTCCGGGCAAGGAGCGGTCCGGCCAGGGTGTGGTCGTGGATGATGTCCACGCCGTCCATGCCTTCATACGCCCTGATGACGTGGCTGAGCTCTGAGAGCGTAAACCCCAGTTCGGTTGGCTCGGAAGGCCTCATCCCGGGGACGAGAGGTGCCGGACAGGTGCTGTCCGACGCTGCGGCCAACAACACCTCGTGCCCGGCCGTGATGAATCCCCGGGCAAGGGAGTCAACAACCCTCTCTATGCCCCCATATCCGGATGGGGGAATCGGAATCCAGGGTGCTGCAATAAGTCCTATCCGCATGCTTCCCTCCGCGAGGATCACATGCCACGCCCCCAGACCTGGCGATTGATTGTGTTGTGAAGGGCCTTTGCTTAACCCGATGTTCCGACTATCGCCCCGCGAGGATGCCCATTACAAGCCCCCCGTGTGACAAATCCGACACATCCGCCGGGGAATGGCTTCGGGAACCGCAGGGTTGTGGCAAGCATGAAGATTGAGATCTGGTCAGACGTGGCGTGTCCCTGGTGCTACATCGGCAAACGCCGGTTCGAGACTGCCCTCGCAGAATTCCCGCACCGCGAGTCCGTGGAGGTGACGTGGCGCAGCTATCAGCTGGACCCCACCCTCCCGGAGCACTATGACGGCACCGAACTGGAGTACCTGAGCACCCGCAAGGGCATGGCGCCGCAGCAGGTCTCGCAGATGTTTGAGCATGTCGCGGAGCAGGCCAAAGGCGAAGGCCTGGACTACCGCTTCGACCGGGTGGTGGTGGCGAACAGCTTCACCGCGCACCGCCTGATCCACCTCGCCGCCCAGCACGGACAGCAGGATGCAGCCAAGGAACGGCTGCTGAGCGACCACTTCGAGCACGGCAAGGACATCGGCAGCCAGGAATACCTCACCGCCCTGGGCCACGAACTGGGCCTCAAGGCCGATGACGTGGCAGAGCTCTTCACTACGGACAAATATGCCGACGACGTCCGCCACGACTTCGCCGAAGCCCGCGCCCTGGGCATCAGCGGCGTCCCGTTCTTTGTGATCGACCGCAAGTTCGGCCTCTCCGGCGCGCAGCCTGCCGAAACCTTCACAGCGGCCCTGAACCAGGCCTGGCAGGAGACCAACCCGCTGGTGCTGGTCAACTCGGCAGATGGCGAAGCCTGCGGCCCGGACGGCTGCGCGGTCTAGCCCTCCTCCATGAGTTTTTGTCCAGATAATGTAGGCAAACGCCGTCGCAGGCCTGGTTATCTGGACAAAAACTCAACGAGGTTTACTGACACATCGCGGTAAGGTGTCTGCATGCCCAGGATTTCGGCGGCCAACAACGCCGCGCAACGCGCCGAGACACAGCACCGGATCCTGACGGCCTTCGGCGAGCTCCTGTTCACCCACGGCCTGCCGGGGCTGACCATGACGGACGTCGCGCGGCATGCCGGTGTGGGGCGCACCGCGGTGTACAACTACTACGCCGACATTGAAGAACTCCTGATCTCCTACGCCCTGGATGAGACCGAACGGTTCCTCGCCGATCTCCGGGAGTCCCTCAACAGCATCGACAACCCCGTGGACCGGCTGGCCCTGTACGTGCGCACCCAGGTGGAGGACCTCAGCCGCCGCCACCTCCCGCCCGGACCGGCGATGGCGGCGGTATTGTCGCCGTCGTCCTTTGCCAAACTCGCCGATCACGTCGGCGAACTCAGCGTCCTGCTGCAGGGCATCCTGCGTGACGGCATGGCGCAGGGTTACCTGCCTGAAGCGGACATCAGCCAGCAGGCGCAGCTGATCCACGGCACGCTGTCCTCCAGCGCCGCGCGGGGCAGCAACGAACCCGCCGAACTTGAGGCCCGGATCGCCCGGACGGTGCGGTTCATCCAGCTGGGCGCCGGAGCAAGGTTCGACGGCGACGGCGCACCCGTGCGCATCAGCTAAGGCGTGGGAGCGGCGGTGGGAATGACGGGCCACTTTGCGTCGTCGGCGATCCGCCTGCTTTCCCGCGGGCAGCTGAGCTTGCCCGGTGTCTGGTCCACGCGGTCCGCGGCAGCCAGCTCCTTATAGTCGCCGGCAAGGACCAGGTCCACGCTGGCGTCCGTCCGGCCATCCTGGAAGTAGTCCGAGCCCGGCAGGTTCCGCTGGATGGTGAAGGCGGCAGACTGCCCGGCCGCACCGGAAACCACGGCCGCCACACCGCGGTAGCCGGCCTCCGTGTTGGCCACGGCCCCCACCACAAACTTCCGGCCCAGCAATTCGTCGGCCACGGAGCGGGCCAGTCCCGGCCGGCTGGTGGAGTTGAAGACGTTGACGTTGACTTTGTCGTTGGGCGTGTAGTCGAAAGTAGCCGCGGGGCAGGTTGTGTGCGGCTGGTCCTTGGCCGCCGGCGTCGGTATCTTCAGCTGTCCGTTGATGATGGCCAGCGCCGTGATGATGGCGGCGGCAATCAGTCCCAACAGCAGGACCAGCACCACCCCGTGCACCACGCGGCGGCGGAGCCGGACCGGATTATCGGGGTCGCCCGCAGCTTCAAACGTGGCCCGCAGCTCGGGCCCGCTGACAACGCGGTGGCCGTGCAGGACGCCGACGTCCTTGGGTTTCCTAGCCATCTATGACCAGCACGCGGGCGTGGATGGCGGTGCGCTGGTGGAGCGCTGTCCGGACAGCGCGGTGCAGCCCGTCCTCCAGGTACAGGACCCCCCGGTACTGCACCACATGGGGAAAGAGGTCCCCGAAAAAGGTGGAGTCTTCGGCCAGGAGCGCTTCGAGGTCCAGTGTCCGCTTTGTGGTCACCAGTTCGTCCAGGCGGACCGGGCGCGGCGGCAGCGAAGCCCACTGTTTGGGCGTGTTGAAACCATGGTCGGGATACGGGCGTCCCTCGCCCACAGCTTTGAATATCACC
This sequence comes from Arthrobacter sp., assembly GCA_035692345.1. Taxonomy (GTDB): domain Bacteria; phylum Actinomycetota; class Actinomycetes; order Actinomycetales; family Micrococcaceae; genus Arthrobacter. The sequence continues at coordinate 6,873 of DASSIA010000223.1, forward strand.
ATGCCACCCTAGGCACCTTGGCGTCCCAAGAGAAGTGCCCTGCCCGCGGGATCGGAAGGTTGTAGCCAAACAGTGACCATGTGTCATATGCCGCCGCGTTTGGGCTGCCGGCGCCGGGACGGAGACCGCTGGCTGACACAATGGAGCCATGACTGCACCCGAGTTTCCTGCCGGTTCCACGCCTGGCGTCCGCCTGCCGTCGGCCCCGCCCCTCGCCCTCCTGCTCGACGTCGACGGTCCCGTGGCCAGCCCCGTGACCCGCGACGTGAAACCAGCCATCATTGCCGACCTCGTAGCACTGGCCGCGGCCGGAATTCCGGTCATTTTCAACACCGGCCGCTCCGATGCGTTCATCCGGGAGCAGGTCATGGAGCCGATGATCGCCGCGGGAATGCCCGCCGGGACGGTCATCCATGCCATCTGTGAAAAGGGCGCCGTCTGGTTCAGCTACACGGCCGACGGAGCAGGCCCCATCCATGTTGACCACGAGCTGGCAGTGCCCAAAGCCTATGGCGACGACGTCCGCCGGCTCGTGGCCGAGGACTATGCCACCCACATGTTCTTCGACGAGACCAAACGCGCCATGGTGTCGGTGGAGCAGCATATCGACGTGCCGTCGGCCGACTACCTCGCCGAACAGGAGCTCTTCGACGCGGAGGCCATGGACCTGATGGCCCGCCACGGCCTGGGTGTGGTCCGCCTGGACCACCACGTCCCTGATTCCGACGACGCCGTGGACTACCGAGTGGACCCCACCATCATTTCCACCGACATTGAGTCGGTGCGGCTGGGCAAGGACCTTGGCGCCAGCCGCGCCGTGGAGCTCCTCGCGGCCCAGGGCATCACGCCGCAGGCGTGGCGGACCGTTGGGGATTCCCGCACGGACTACGCCATGGCGGACTGGCTGCACCACAATGACCATCCCGTGAAGCACGTGGACGTCCGCCCTGCGGACGGTGTGCCGGTCAAACCGTACGACGTCCTCACCGCCGCCGATCTGGGGCTGGGCGCAGACGTAATCCACGACGACGCCGGCGGAGCTTTCCTGCGCAGCTGGCGGGAGGCAATGGCCGGCTGAGCCCGTCCCCGGCCGGGTGCCCGCCCGGCTGAGGCCTGCCGTTTTTGTGGTACCGCTATTATTCAAGTAAGAACGCTTACCATTTAGACGCCACGGAGACAACCATTACAGAGACACCTGTTCAGGACGAGATCTATTACGGTGGCCAGCCTTCAGAGGAAGCCCGCACGCCCACCGAAGTGACATCGCCGGCCGCTGTTGCGCGCCTGAAGCACCGGGCCGACGTCGTACGGCACAAGGGCCGGTACGCCCTGATCAACCACAACCGGACGCCTTACCAGGCCATGGTGGAGGACCTGATGTTCCTTCGTGCTGTCCTGGCAGACGCGGGCCTGAACTATCTTCTGGTGCGGGGCAACAACGACCGTCCGGTCATTGCCTTGGACTGGAAGGACCGCAAGAAGCTGCGGACCGCACTGGTGGCGGCCTGCCGTGAGGAGCCGGTCTACTCCATGACGGTGGACGCCAAGAAAAAGGCGTCGGTGCTGGTGGCCGATGGCGAACTGTCCCCCAACCGGCAGGCACGGATTTTCCGCCTGTACCGTCCGCGCGTGGAGCCCGCCGGCGGCTTTGAGTTCGGTTCCTCCGCCGGCGTGCAGATTGAACTCTGGAGCTTTGAGGGCGATCAGCTGATCCTCCCGATCAAAAACTCGCTGACACGCCGCACCATGCTCAGCCAGGATGCTGTCCGCGGGACTGTGGAACGGTACGGCCACACCTGGCCGACCATCGAAAACATGTTTGCGGACCACGCCAGCGACATCAGCTTCGACATCGACCTGGTGTTTTCCTGGGTGGATGGCAGCTCACCGGATTACATCGCCGCCCGCCGCGC
>DASSIA010000224.1:0-7347 GCA_035692345.1 Arthrobacter sp.
ACTCCTCCCCCGAGGCGCGCAACCATGAGATCGATTTCGGGGCCACCCTCTCCCCGATCGCGCTGCGGAATCTCTTTGACCACTCAGCGGTGCACCTGAACGTCGAATGGCGCGACCTGCCCGAACAGGCCTGGCACCACCAGGTCAGGACCGCCCAGGGCCGGACCGTGCCCGCGAGTGAAACCGTATGGATGCGCACCCGCGAAGTCTGGACCCACGCCATCGACCTCGACAACGGCGCCACCTTCACCGACATCCCCGCCCCGGTCCTGACCCGGCTCCTCACAGACATCACCGGAGCCTGGACAACCCGCGGCACCGATACCGGCCTGTCCATCACAGTCACCGGCACGGACCTTGGGTTCGGCGACACCAGCGCCCAGAACCCAACCCACATCACCGGGCCCCTGCCCGCCATCGTCCAATGGGCCACCGGACGCGGCACCCAAGGCGTCACCGCAACAATCAACGGTGCACCCCTGAACGAAACACCCCCAGCCCCCACCTGGATCTGAGTGTGTGACCTTCGGGTTGCGGGAGCAGGACCAACCCTAAAAACGGAGCAGCGGCGGGACTTCCCGCCGCTGCTCCGTTGTGTATGCCCGGTTGAGTGACTTCTACGACGCCGGAGCGGACTGTGCGCTGTTGACGTTGATCAGCCAGGCGGTCCCGAACCGGTCCGTGCACATGCCGAAAATGTCGCCCCAGGGCGCCCGTTCCATCGGGACCGTCACCGTGCCGCCGTCGGCCGACAGTTTGTCCCAGTAGCCCCGCAGTTCAGCTTCGTCATCGCCGCTGAGGGAAACCGAAATGGAACTGCCGGGCGCGAGGTCCATGGCGTTGGGGGTGTCCGCTCCCATCAGGACCAGGCCGTTGCCGGCTGTCAGCATGCCGTGCATGATCTTGTCGGCTTCCGCCGGATCTTCGCTGGCGTGGAACTCCCCGAACGTGCTGAGGGTCAGGTCGCCGCCGAACACGGCCTGGTAGAAAGTCATTGCCTCGCGGGCGTTGTCGCGGAAGCCAAGGTAAGGATTGAGCGTCGTTGGCATGGCCTGTTCTCCTTGAAAGACTGGATGGAAACGTACGGGACAATCAACATACTGCCCCAATCGGCGCCCTCTCGACAGGGGTAGCACGTAGGCTCAGGAGCATGGCCAGATACTTTGATGTTCATCCCCAGGATCCCCAGCCCCGCGCCATCACCCAGGCGGTGAAGATTGTGCTCGATGGCGGGCTGATCGCCTACCCCACGGACTCCTGCTACGCCCTTGGGGCCCAGATGGGCAACAAAGACGCGCTGGACCGGATCCGCACCATCCGCAAACTGAACGACAAGCACCATTTCACGCTGGTCTGCAAGGACTTCGCCCAGTTGGGCCAGTTCGTGAATATCGGCAACGACGTGTTCCGCAGCATCAAGGCCGTTACACCTGGCAGCTATACGTTCATCCTGCCGGCCACCAAGGAAGTACCGCGCCGCCTGCTGCACCCCAAGAAAAAGACCGTGGGCGTACGGATCCCGGACAACCGTGTGGTCCAGGCCTTGCTGGCCGAGCTCGGCGAACCGCTGCTTTCCAGCACCCTCCTGCTCCCGGATGAAGAAGACCCGCTGACCCAGGGCTGGGAAATCAAGGAACGGCTCGAGCACGAAGTGGACGCCGTCATCGATTCGGGCGACTGCGGGGCAGAGCCCACCACGGTGGTCGACTTTTCCAGCGGAGTGGCCGAGGTGGTCCGTCGCGGCACCGGAGATCCTTCCCGGTTCGAATAGACCTAGTCCTGTTTGCGGGCCCGGCTTGGCTGCACGCGCGGGGGCTCGCCTGGCATCTTGGGATAGTCCGGCGGGAAGGGCAGCTCGCCGAGTCCCGCCTGGAGGTCCCGCTCCCACCAGCCCAGCAGCACGTCGATGGTGCCCGGATGCGCCTTCATGTCCGCCCATGGATCGCCCACGGTCTTCAGCCGCTCCGGGACCGTCAGGATGGTGAAGTCTTTCGGGTCCGCAGTGCCCAGCTCGTCCCAGCTGACGGGGCAGGACACCGGGGCATGGGCCAGCGCGCGCGGGCTGTAGGCGCCCGCGATGGTCCGGTCCCGGTTGGCCTGGTTGAAGTCCAGGAAGACCTTGTCGCCGCGCTCTTCCTTCCACCAGGCCGTGGTGACCTTGTCCGGCATCCGCCGTTCCAGCTCGCGGGCCGCCGCGATCACGGCATGGCGGACGTCGAGGAACTCGTGCATGGGCTCAATGGGGGCGTAAACGTGCAGGCCGCGGTTTCCCGAGGTCTTGACGAAACCGGTCAGCCCGGCTTCCGCGAGGACCTCCCGCAGCGCCAGCGCAGCCGGGACAGCGTCGTCGAAATCCGTCCCCGGCTGGGGATCAAGGTCGATCCGCAACTGGTCCGGATTATCGGTGTTTTCGGCGCGTGACGGCCAGGGGTGGAAGACCACCGTATTCATTTGCGCTGCCCACACGGCGGCGGCGGGTTCGTCGAGGATCAGCATGGGGTGCGAGCGCGCGCTCGGAAAGATCACCTTCACTGACCGGATGAAGTCCGGGGTTCCCTTGGGCGGATTTTTTGAGAAGAACTGCTCGCCCGCGACGTTGCCCGAGAACCTCTGCAGCGCCACAGGCCGGCCGCCGTTCGCGCTGATAAACGCCTCCCCCACATCCACCATGTACCGGGCCAGGTCCAGCTTGGTCAGACCCACGTCGGGCCACAGGACCCGGCTGGGGCTGGAAATGCGCATCTCACGCCCGCCGTGCGGTCCCGGGACAGTGAGGGTGGTCTGTTCGCTCGCCATGGGGCCAACCTACCCTGCGCCGCTCGCCGCGTCAGCACCCCAGCGGGCAGTGTTGCCGCAGATCCGGCATCATGGACATATGGCCGCAGCTGAATCTTCCGTCACCATCCGCGTCGGCGAACTGGAGGTCTCGGGTGTGTACGCCCGCCCGGACAACCCCTTCGCCACCCTTGTGGTGGCGCACGGTGCCGGTGCTGGCATGGAGCACCCCTTCCTGAGCGGGTTCACCCAGGCATTGAACGACGACGGCGTTGCCACCTTGCGCTTCAACTTCCCCTACCGCGAGGCAGGCAGGAAATTCCCGGACCGGCCACCGGCGGCGATCGCCACGTGGCGTGCTGCAATGGCGGCTGCAGCGCGGCTGGGGACCGAACATGGCGACAGGGGACCGGTCTGGGCGGCCGGCAAATCATTCGGCGGCCGGATGGCGTCCATGGCAGTTGCGGACGGGATGGACGCTGCAGGCCTGGTCTACCTCGGCTACCCGCTGCACCCGCCCGGCAAGCCGGAGAAGCTGCGCGATGAGCATCTCTACGGGCTCACGCTGCCCATGCTGTTCCTGCAGGGCACGCGCGACACCTTCGCCACACCGGAGCTGCTGAAGGGGGTGGTGTCCCGCATCGGGAATTCAGCCGTGCTGGAGTGCATCGAGGGCGGTGACCACTCCTTCGCCGTCGCAGGTAAAAAGCGAGACGCCGCAGAGATCGGCGCGTCGCTGGCACCCGCGGTGGCAGCGTTTATGCGGAACCGCCGCTGACGGGTCGCTCCCCGGAGGCCAGCCGGGCCAGATCCACGCGGTTGGCGGCGCCTGTCTTGCGCAGCAGGTTCGAGATGTGCGAGCTCACGGTTTTCTCGCTGATCACCAGTGCCCGGGCAATTTCGCCGTAGGTCCGGCCGGCCACGACGAATTCCAGGATGTTCTGCTCGCGTGGGGTCAGGCCGGGGAGCCGCACCGCAAGCGCCAGTGGGGTGGCCGTCACCGGCGCCACCGGAATCCTTGCCTGGGCGGCAAGGCGTTCAAGGGCAACCCTGATGGGCACCGCCTCAAGGTCCGCCGCCAGCGTCAGTCCACGGCGGAGTAATTCAGCGGCCCGGGGACTCCGATGGTGACCTTGGAGCAGCAGCGCTTCCACGGCCCGCCTGCAGGCGTATGCCTCTTCCCATGGCAGGCGCGCCGCCCGAAGGGCATCGGCTGTTCTGGCCCATGCCGCCGCGCTGCCGGGTTCGTTCCGGACACGCCCCAACTCGGCGGTGTAGAGGAGTTCAAATGCCGCCACTTGCCGGTAGTAGAACGCCGACTGGCCGGGCGGTTCGTGAAGGATGCCGGGAAAGCGTTGCTCGAGTTCCTTGGCCGCAACCAGTAGTTCCGCAGTGGGGCTGCCCAGATCCCTGGCCCGTTGCGCCTGGTCGGCGAGCGCACGGGCGGCCAACGGCAGCAGCCATTCGCACATGGTGGGCGGCGGGCCCGGGCTGGTAGCGCCTGCCATGGCCGCCGCGAAGGCAATGTCGGGTCGGCCCGCTGCCACGTGCACCTCTGCACGGATGGCATCGAAGTCCAGATTGAGGCGTGCTGATTTTTCCTGGTCCACCATGTTCAGCTCGTCGGCCCGGTCAAGATGGACGGCGGCGTCGTCATTCCTGCCCTGCAGCTGTGCCAGCCGGGCAGCCGTGAGCCGTACGCTGACCTCGCCCATGGGGCCGGGGTCAAAGCTGAGTGCGATCCGCAGGGCGGCCCGGCACTCCCGCCATTCGCCGACGGCGAGGTAGCTGGCCGCTTCGTCGGCGGCGATCTTGGCGATGTACGTGTGGGGTGCCGCCTGTTCCATCATTTCCTGCCGGGCCCGCCGCAGGAGGTCAGCGTACTCTTCGCTGGTCCAAGGGCCCTGGGCGTTGGCCGTCCAGTAGGTCGCATGCACGAACGCCCAGAAATCACGCGCCTTGATTGCCTCCAGCGCTCCTTCGGCCGCGAGGTCACGGGACTCGTCGGACCGGCTTGCCGCGATGGCCGCCGCTGTCAGCGCATAGGAAAGAGCAAGGTGGTTTCCTGTCCCACGGGCAAGGGCGAGCGCCTGCCGTGCCGATGCCTCCGGTGCAGGCTCGTCGTGCCACATGCCCGCGTGGACCAGTTCGGCCAACGCCAGCGCGTGCTGCCAGCTCTCCGGTGCTGCTTCGGACAGGCGGACTGCTTCCCGGATGTCAGCCATCGGAAGGAAGGTTTGCCCCATGGAGAACTGGAGATGCATGCGGCGCACCATCAGGTGGGACACTTCCAGCGGCTCGGCCGCGGCGTCGATGCACGCCAGCAACGCCTCGATGGCCTCCAGTTCTGTTGCAAATGCCCCGGCTTCCCGGGCAGCGGCACGCAGACTGTCCCACAGATCACGCGGCCGTTCCGCCGCGTCAGCCAAGGCGGCCCGCAGCCGCACGGCCCGCCGCAGGAGCCGCAGGGCATCGCTGAGGGCACCGTTCGCGTAAGCCAGATCCGCCGCCTGAAGCGCCCACCGGTACGCGTCAGCAGGACGACCCGCTGCATCGTAGTGATCGGCGAGGGATACCGCGGCCGCACTGTCGGGCAGGGCACCGCCGTCGGGTTGCCGTTCGTAAACGGCGGCGAACGCCGCATGCCAGCGCCGCCGTTCGCCCGCATCAAGTCCCTGTTCAAGTGCTTCAGCGATGATGGGATGGTGGAACCAGTATGTTCCGTCCGGGGCAAGGTCCACCAGGCCTGCCTCCTCCGCGGAGTGCAGCAGCGGCAGGACCCCGCCGGGCCCGACGGCGGACCCGGCCACCGCGCGCAGTTCCGTAGCGCTTGCTGCCCGCCCGCCAAGTGCCAGGATCTGGGTCAGCTCCCGCGCTCCGGCTGACAATCCGCGCCATGCTCGCAGGACCGCCGTCTTCAAGTCGGGCGGGAAGCCGGCCGGCAGGTGCCGGGCATCGGCGGTCAGCCCCTCGACCAGCAGAAGGTTAAGGTAAGGGTTGCCGGCCGAACGCGTATAGACGTCATTGATCAGGGACTGATGCGGCGGAGCCCCCAGAAGCCTGCTGAGCTGGGCCTCGGTGTCCGGGCGGTCCAGCGGTCCCAACCGGTGGATGCCCACTTGGGGCAGCCGCCGGATGTCGGCGAGCCACTGATGGAGTGCGCCGCCCGGGCGGACTTCGCCGGTGCGCACCGTCCCGATGACGCCCAACGGCCTGTCTCCCGGGCCGGCCAGGATGTACATCAGGACATCCAGGGTGCTCTGGTCCGCCCAGTGGAGGTCATCGATCACCAGGATGACCGGCTTCAGCCGGCTCTGGGCGGTGAGCCACTCATCGATCCGGACCAGGACGTCCGGACGGGCGTCGCCGGACAGTTCCGGCGTCGGCAGTGCCTGCCCGCCGTTGGCCGCGGCCGCACGGAATGCCGATCTCAGGGCCAGGAAGGGGACGTCCACGGAGGACAGGGGCAGGGCCCCGCCCATCAGCAGAAGTGCGCCGGCCGGCGCTAAGGCGCAGGCCCGGCGGACGAGCGCTGTCTTCCCGACGCCGGCGTCCCCGGAAACGATGACCGTCCTGGCAGTGCCCGCGCAGACGCTGCTGATGACTTCGGTCAGTTGCGCCAGGTCTCCGTCCCGTCCTACCAACTCCGGGCCGGCGGCGTCCCACGGTGTCGCCACCATCCCAGCTTGCACCCGTGCGACAGGCGCGTACAGATCTGAGGGTACCCCGCCTGTTTTTAAGGGGTCATGCCCGATGTGGCGCGGGGTACGGCGGCCGGACAGTGGAGGTGTCAGATCAAGGACTCTTCGAAGGGACATGCCATGTACCAGCCCACCAAACCTTCACGCCGGCCAGGTATCCTGCTCGCACTCTTCCTGCTTGCGCTCGCGCCCGCAGCCACTGCAAGCGCCGGGACGGATTCCGATTCCCCTGCTGGGCGTCCCAGCTTTGAAAACTGCCTGCTCACCAGGATCGGTACCCAGCTGGTCCGCTGCGATAACCTCACGGGGGCCGGCGTCCCGGCGCCGTTCTGGATCCCCGAGCAGTAACCGGTTCCAGTCCAGCCGCCAGAGTCAGCTAGGCCGCGTCCTCGTGCCACCAGCCTTCCCAGGCGGTGGAGGTCAGCCGTCCGGTCGGGAATTCGGTCGTGCCGAGTCCGCCATTATGCGGGCGGCTGCCTTCGCCCCGGCCGGCGTCCAACAGGAGGTTCAGGCTACTCAAAAGCAACATTATTGTGTCCTTTCGTCTGGTGTCCGGACCACGGTGTCCGAGCAGGAACGAGCCTAGCCGCGCCATGTTTCAGCGCGTCAACGCAACGTTTCAGCCACGTATCGGACATCTCACCTGGACCTCCGGCGAAAGAAATCCCCAGCGCCCGCCGTTACATCCGGGCTTTGGTCCGCGCGGTGGGCTGCGCGGACCAGGGGTCCTCGGGCCACGGATGCCTGGGATAGCGGCCCCGCATCTCGGACCGGACCTGCGCGTACGGTCCGGACCAGAAGGACGCCAGGTCATCAGTCACCGCAAGTGGCCGCCGGGCCGGTGACAACAGATGGAAGAGGACCGGCACCC
>DASSIA010000225.1:0-3435 GCA_035692345.1 Arthrobacter sp.
TTCACCCTCTCAAGCGCCGCCAGCGCAACACTCCTGGGCTATGAACCTGATGAACTGATCGGCAGGCACGTCAGCCTGGTCTTCGATCCGGATGAGCTCGCCGCCGCACGCGAGGCAATTGCAGCCGCCTTAGGCGATCACCGTTCCGACTGGACCGGCGTCAGGGTCTGTTACCGTCACCGCCACGGCGCACCCGTCTGGATGGAAGTATCCGGCAGGTCACGCCCCACCCGCGAGGGAACGCGCCCACGGTTCGAAGGAACCAGCCGGCCGCTGCCCACCCAAACAGTCCGCAAACTCCTCAAAAAAAGCATCAGAGAACGGATCGAGAGTACAGTCGAGGGCGGAAGGATCCTCACAGCCTTCCAACCCATCTACGAACTCGCCACCGGAACCATAACCGGCGTCGAAGCGCTGGCCCGGTTCCCCAGCGACGACGGCCAAAGCCCAGAGCACTGGTTCACCGAAGCCACCAGTGTCGGGCTCGGCGGAGAACTTGAATTCGCAGCGCTGGAAGCGGCACTCCGCAACGTGGCGAAGCTCCCTGAACACCTCTACGTCGCGCTCAACCTTTCACCCGACACGTGTCTGGACCCCAGGTTGCCCGAGCTGCTGAAACGGGCCAGTCTGGCCGCTGACCGGATCGTTCTGGAATTGACCGAACGCTTGGCGGTGGAGGAATACGTACCGCTGCTGGCCTCCCTGGAACCGTTGCGCCAATGCGGCCTGCGGATAGCCGTCGATGACGCCGGCTCGGGCTTCGCCTCCATGCGCCATGTCCTGCAACTCCGGCCCGACATCATCAAACTCGACCGGAGCCTCATCGCCGGGATCGACATCGACCAGGGCCAACGGGCGCTCGGCGCAGCCATGGTCGAATTCGCCCACCAGATCGACGCCAAAATCGTGGCTGAAGGCATCGAAACCCAGGCAGAACTCACAGCCGTCACCCAACTAGGCATGACCTCCGGCCAGGGCTACTTCCTGGGCCGCCCCACACTCCACCCCGCCGACTGGGCAACCTGGCACGGTGCACGCATTAGCGGCTCCAAAACGCCTTGAGGAAGCCGCACCTGACAAAATGGCACCGGTCAGAACAGCAAGGCCTCTATCCGTACGGACAAACATGGCTCGCGCCTCTGACCAGCCAAGACGTTCCTGGAGGGAAGATAATCCGGCTCTGCTCGAAGTCGGCACTGCGGACCTTTGAGCTGGCGCCTCAACCCGCTATCGGAGCAGTGGCTGCTCGAGTCCATCGATGACGGAACCTAAATACCGCCCGAGGAGACCCGGACCGATCAGCGATCAGGGCCGAGTTCACCCTACCTTTCCTGGCCCCTGTCCGCCGCCGGCTCTCCGAACTCATGGACGACCCTGAACCGGTGATGCAGCAGCTTGTCCGCGTCATAGACGACGATACCTATTGTCCGGGATTCCAGTTCCTCGCCGGCGGCCCACGCCAACCAACCGTCGTGGACCGATTCCATCAGGGGATGGAGCTGAAAATCACGCCACAACTACTTCACCGTGTGGATGATCACACCGTCCCGAGAACACGGCGGAACCCTCAAGGACAGCAGCTCCCCTTTGCGGCGAGAAGCCGCACCGTGTTACATGCCGGCACCGGTTCAGACAGCACCCGCCAACCGGGGACCGTGCGCCGCGCGACGGATTACCCTGACACTGGTGTGAAAGTCGGCCGCCGGGAAACGCCGGACGTCACCGACCTGAGGATCAGAGAGATCAGATGCCTCCAGCGGAGCCGCGCTGCTCACCGTCGCAGAAACATCGGTAATCAGCCCCATGCCGGCATACTCACGCACGGCGGCAATACCAGCCACAGCCGCGGTCTTGTCCTCAAAAGCCTTGGAAACGGCCATCACGGAGCCGTCCGGTGCCGTGAGTCGGAACCTGAAGTTTGACTTCGCGTCCACAAACAATTCAAACATCCCGGCCATAGTCATCCTCCCGATCTGCGGTACACCCGGCGGCGTCGTTGCCGCTGAGAAGACAGAAACGCGCCCTTGCGTCCTGCTCCCGCTGGATTACCCCGCAATCCCCCATTGATCATTCATCAAGGTCTAAAGAGTCTCGCTTAGCCGCCCCAGCGACCGCAAGACCCAGAACGCATCCTCCTCCAAAGATAGCTCGGTGTAAGAATCAGCGAACGTACCCGCACCAGGCAGCAAGAACAGCGGCGCGGTGCGCCGCTGTTCCAGTACGAGACGGGCAGGCATCTCAGCAAAGGATCCTTTGTCGAGATGGAACGGCCACCTGTCAGGGGTTCGAAGCCCCCGCGTTCGCAGCGGTTCCAACGATCCATAGGCCATCTCAACAATGTGTCTCACTTGGGATATCTCAGTAATAAGGGCAAGAGGCCTTTGATGCTCTGGCGCGCCCGATTCATCGGTATGGAGGACCTGGCCAAGAACAGCGGACGGGACAGTTCGACCGGAACCAACAAGCCCAGCTGAACACACTTGTCCCGGATTGGCGTAGCGGCAGCAGGGCTTGGGGCCGGCGTGCCACGAACGCTGTGCCGTAAAAGCACCAAGAACCAGCGGTAGACCTTATCGGCTAAAACCTAACTGGCGTTTCACCCACCATTAGCCGCCCTTGCCGCCGTTTGAGACTGCTCAATGAATGCCTTTACCCGCTCAACGTACTGTCGGCAGAACAGTTTGTAGTGCTGTTCATGTCGGTCGAAGAGCACTGCTGCTTCGGCGGGCAGGCTGAAGTAGCGTCCATGCTCGAGCACCGTTGTTCCATCGGGGCCGTCCTTCAAGTGGTCCCGTCCACGGGCTGCAGGATCTTCGCCCCCCAGGGTTCGGGTAATGGCAAGCTCCTGCGGAATCTCCTCCACTATTTCCAAGGCGCTGACGCACTCCACTCCCTCGCGTATCGAGATGAAGACCTGGATCTCGCCAGCACCCTCTGGTCCGGGAGCCCTGAAGCCTCGCACGACATCCGGCTGCAGGAAAACGCTATTCTCCGGCGGCTTGATGAAGTCCCACACCTGTTTCCTAGAGGCGTTGATCACGGTCGCGGCAGACACATAATGCACCGTATCGTCAGCCCCTGGGGCGGTAACCTGCTGGCGCTCGAACCAAGGACTCATGACGAGAGCTTCTCATCGGCGATGCTGTACTGCAAACCGCCACACCTTCCGTTGTCTGACCGAAGCCAGGCCCGCCTTTGCAGTGGCTCATGGCCCATGGGGACTCCTTTGTGGCGGACCCTGGGTCCAAACTCCAGGGCGAGCCTAATCCTGCTTTACCCGCCCTGGGTGACGTACTGATGGGCGGGAGGTCCCACGATCGACTCGAGCGACCTCATGCAGGGAACCGTAAGGGGCTACAACATCGGATGATCCAGCCCTGCGCCAGGCGTGCCATTCGTGGGCGTGGAGGGGTAATCGGGCGGACGTGCGGGATC
>DASSIA010000226.1:0-5122 GCA_035692345.1 Arthrobacter sp.
CGCCGCAGCCGAAAGTGCGGCCAGTCCACGCTCAAAGTCGCCGCCGACCAACTTGTCCATGTTCATAAACAGGGCGAAAACCTTCGCCAGCCCCTTGTTCTCACCGGTCATCCGCCACGTCACCTGAGTGCCGCCGTCGGCCGGTGCGAACGTGAACGAGGTGGGGTTCACGGCTTTGAACGGTTTGGTGAATTCCAGGCGCACCTTGATACTCCGGGGATAGTCGGACTCGACGATCTCCATGTTTCCGCTGCCTGCCTTGCGGTTACCGCTCCACGCATACTTGGCCCCGACACCGGCGTCGTTGCCCGAGTATGAGCGGTCCATGGTGGGGTCCACGTTCTCCCATGGTGACCACTTGGTCCACTCCAGAAAGCTGTTGACCAGCGGAAAGACGTCCTCAGCCGGGGCTGGAATGAGGGCACTGCGGGTGACTTCATAAGATGACATGCCGCCATCATAGGCGGACGAAGCGACATTTGAACCAGTCCCGCCTCAGCTGCGCGCCGACCGCTCCCGCCACAGCAGGCTCACTGCGAACACCACTGCGCTGAGCACCAGCATGGCCACGATCATCAGGCCCCAGCTCGACTGGTCCACGCCGCCGGCGGCAAATACCCCGATCAGTCCGGTGGCGGTGATGGCCCCCAGATAGCGGCAGGTCTGGAAGATGCCTGCTGCAACCCCGCGTTCAGCAGGCCGTGTGGACACAAACATGCCCTGGTTCGAGGCAATGCTCACTACCCCGTACGGAACACCCATCAGTGCGGTGAGCACCAGCACCAGCGGAATGGCCAGGGAGTTGGTCAGCAGCCACATGAGGGCTGCTGCCGTTGCAAGAAGTACGACGCCGGCAATCAGCACCCGCCGGACGCCGAACCGGCCCATGGCGCGCACGGCCCACGGTGTGGACAGGACGGACATGGTGGCCAGCGGCAGCATCAGCAGGCCTACCAGGCCGGGGTCATAGCCACCCGCTTCCTGCAACAGCTGGGGCAGGCCGAAGAAGACGAAGTAGTAGACGCTGTTGAACACGGCGAAGCCCAGGTACACCAGCATCAGCGGCCGGTTCCGGCCCAGGAGCCGCAGGTCCAGGAACGGCCGGCTGAAGCAGAGCTCCCGCCGGACAAAGAGCGCCGCGATGAGCGTTCCCGCGCCCAATAGCCACCAGCGGTAGCCCGGCACCACGTCCAGCAAGGCCATCATCGCCAGCAGCAGCGAACCGACAAAGCCCAGGATGCCCGGGATGTCCGAGTCGCGCAGCAGCCCGGCCAGGGGGCCACGTTCGCGGGCCTTATCTGCAGGGGCTGCCCGCCGTACAATCAGCAGCGCCGCGAGGGCCAGCGGGACGTTGATCAGGAACAGCGCCTGCCAGCCCACAAAACCCACCAGCAGCCCGCCCACCACAGGGCCCACGGCGGCCGCCGATGTGTTGGCCATCTGGATATGGCCCAGTGGCCTCGCGGACTCCTGGTTGGCCCGATGGGCAATGGCGCCAATCATCACCACGGCGCTCGGGTAGGCCGTCGCTGTGCCCAGGGCCATCACGGCGCGGGCCACACACAGCAGGGCGAAGTTCGGCGAAAAGGGCGCGAGCGCACAGGTCACCGCCACAAGTCCCATGCCCAGCATGAACATCCGGCGTGGTCCGAACCTGTCCGCCAGCCGCCCCATCAGTGGCTGGCCCGCGGCGGAGCTGAGATAAAAGGAGGTAATCACCCAGGTAACGGCCGCAACGTCCAGCCCGAAATCGGCGCGCAGCACCACCAGGGCCACAGCGATCATGGATGAATTCAGCGGGTTCAGCGCCGTGCCCAGGCTGAGACCTGCCACCGCCAGCCGGGTCCGGGATTGGTTGCTCACGGAAACAGTCTGCTTCACGCGGCCGGGGAGGCGCGACTTCGGCGCGTTACCGGGTTCCCGAAGAAATACTTTTCGGTAGACCTAAATTCCGCTATCCTCGAAAGTGCAGACCCCACAACGACGAGGACCCACCGATGGCTGTTTCCACCATTCCCGAGCGACGCGCCGCCCCCGGCAAATGGTCACGCCTGCTCCTGATGGGCCCAGCCTTTGTTGCTGCCATCGCCTACGTTGATCCGGGGAATGTCGCCGCCAACCTCACAGCCGGCGCGAATTACGGCTACCTGCTGGTGTGGGTCCTGGTCGCGGCCAACGCCATGGCCGTCCTGGTCCAGTACCAGTCGGCCAAGCTGGGGCTGGCCACCGGAATGAGCTTGCCGGAGATCCTGGGCAAACGCCTGGGCACCAAGCGGCGAAGGCTGTACTGGCTCCAGGCCGAGGTGGTGGCCGGGGCAACGGATATGGCCGAAGTCATTGGCGGCGCCGTGGCACTGAACCTGCTCTTTGGCCTTCCCCTGCTGGCCGGTGGCGTGATCATCGGCCTGGCCTCCATGCTCCTGCTGGCACTCCAGTCCTCCCGCGGCCAGAAGTCCTTCGAAATTGCCATCCTGGTCCTGCTGGGCGTGATCGCCGTGGGGTTCGTCTCGGGCCTGTTCGTCAATCCCCCGGACGCCGGCAGCGCCCTGAGTGGCCTGGTGCCGCGGTTCGAAGGAACTGACACGGTACTGCTGGCCGCCAGCATGCTCGGCGCCACGGTGATGCCGCACGCCATCTACCTCCATTCCGCCCTGGCCCGGGACCGGCACGGCTATTCCGAGGATCCGGCAGTACGGAGCCACTTCATCCGGGCTACCCGGCTGGACGTGGGCAGCGCCCTGGCGATCGCCGGTGTGGTGAACATCGCCATGCTCCTCCTGGCCGCCTCAAGCCTGCGCGGCATCGAAGGCACGGACACTATCGCCGGCGCCCACGCAGCCGTCACCTCCGCGCTTGGACCGGTCATCGGCGTTATCTTTGCCGTGGGACTGCTGGCCTCCGGGCTGGCCTCCACCTCCGTTGGCTGCTACGCAGGCGCCACCATCATGGGCGGCCTGCTCAAGGTCAGGATCCCGCTGCTGGCCCGCCGCATCATCACTCTGATCCCTGCGCTGGCCATACTCGGGGCCGGCGTGGAACCAACCCTGGCCCTCGTCCTCAGCCAGGTCCTGCTCAGCTTTGGCATCCCCTTCGCCCTGATTCCCCTGATCCGGCTGACCGGAAACCGCAAAGTCATGGGCATCCACACCGATTCGGCAGGCCTGAAGATCGCCGGCTGGACCAGCGCCACGCTGATTGTTGGCCTCAACTGCGTGCTGATCACACTGACCATCGCGGGCCGGTCCTAAGGCCCGGGCGCCGGGGGCGCTGAAACCCTGCCTATGCCCGGGAGCCGGACGCCAGTGCCTTGTCCAGAAACTGCAGGTGCGCGGGCGTGATGGCCACCGTATTTGCCTCGTATTCCGGGTGCCTGGTGAGGTACGCCTTGACATACGGGCAAACCGGGACGATCCCCAGACCCGCGGCAACCGTCTCGTCCAGCGCCACTTTAACGAGCCTGCCAGCGAGCCCCTGACCGGCGTATTCCTCATTGACCACGGTGTGGTAGAAAATCCGCTCCGGCGGGCCACCGCCGTCATACGCCTTGTACCAGGCCTTCCCAATCACTTTTCCGGCGTCCAGAACCTCGAAGCGCTCACGGTCCGGATTGTTGCTGATACTGATGTCACTCACGGGAGATCTCCTTCGCGGCAAGTTTTCTCCAACCCTAACCCTGCCGCCGGGTAGTTGTTGTGACGCCTGAGCCGACGTGCTTATAGTGGGCGCCCGGTACACCCCCGCGAAGGAGAGACCATGGCCCTCAATGACGACGAAGCACAGGTTCTGGAGCAGTGGACCCACCGACTGACCCAGGCCCTGCAGATCCTGGACCTCAACGTGGATCAAGAACTGATCCTTGACCTGGCCAGGAAATCCGCCGATTCGGTAACGCACGCGGCCGCCCCGATCACCACGTTCCTGGTGGGTTACGCTGCCGGGCTCGAGGCCGGGACCGGCAGCGCACGGACCGGCGGTGCCGGGTTCAAGGAGTCGTCCTCCGCGTCCATCACCAAAGCGGCCGACGTCGCGTTGCAGCTATGCGGGGACGCCCGCCACCAGGAGCCAGGGGCCCAGGGCTGGACGCACAGCGCGCAGTGAGGCCCCCGGTGATTGAGCCCGTCGGAATCTGGTTTCGACAGGCTGGTTTCGACAGGCTCAACCACCGGGTGTTTCTACCGGCTCCAGCCGCACGATCACGGCCTTGGACACCGGCGTCTGGCTGCCCTCGGCCACGCTGTCCAGCGGGACCAGCACATTGGCTTCGGGATAGTACGCCGCCGCGCACCCGGCCGCTGTGGGGTACGAGACCAGCCGGAAGTTCCGGAGCACCCGCTCCACGTTGTCCTGGTACACGCCGTGGATGTCCACGTGCTGACCGTCGCTGAGCCCCAGTTCGGCGAGGTCTTCGGGGCTGACAAATACCACTTCGCGGCCCTTCTTGATGCCCCGGTAGCGGTCGTTGTTCCCGTAGATGGTGGTGTTGAACTGATCGTGCGAGCGCATGCTCTGCAGGATCAGCGTTCCAGCCGGCCGCTCCACGTGCTCCAGCTGGTTGACCGTGAGCATGGCCTTGCCCAGGGGCGTGTCGAATGTCCTCGAATCCCGGGGGCCGTTCGGCAGCACAAAGCCGCCCTTTTGGCGGATCTTCCCGTTGTAGTCCTCACAGCCGGGCACCACGCGGGAAATGTGATCCCGGATGAGGTCGTAGTTCTTTTCGAACCCGGCCCAGTCGGCGTTGACCCGGTCACCCACCACCTTGTGGGCCAGCCTGCTGATGATGGCCACCTCGGAGAGCAGCCCGGGCGCCACCGGCCGGACCGCGCCGTGTGAGCCGTGGACTGCACACACAGTGTCCTCCACGGACACAAACTGCGGCCCGGATTCCTGCAGGTCGATTTCCGTACGGCCCAGGGTGGGCAGGATCAGCGCCTCAGCACCGGTGACGGTGTGCGAACGGTTGAGCTTGGTGGAGACCTGGACCGACAACTCGGTGTTTTCCATCGCCGACATGGCAGCGTGGGTGTCTGAAATGGCTCCCACGAAGTTTCCGCCCATGCCGACGAAAACCTTGATCCCGCCGTCGCGCATCTGCCGGATGGTTTCGACGGCGTCCACGCCGTGT